>CAZVSN010000007.1:6078-16950 GCA_964629455.1 uncultured Micavibrio sp.
AAATTCCCTGTACTTAAATCAGATGATATTCCCCTTGCCCTTGCATCCCCAATAGATTAACTCATCCCCATGAGCACAGCATCCAAATATGATCTGACCCAAGGGTCACTTTCTAAACATCTTATTCGTATGACCATTCCCATGATCTGGGGAATTTTGGCGATCATCAGTTTCCAGTTGGTGGATGCGTATTATATCTCTCGGCTTGGAACCGTTCCTCTGGCGGCAATTACTTACACATTCCCCATTACCTATGGTATTTTTTCTATCTTTATCGGGTTCAGTATTGCCATGTCATCGGTTGTTTCACGGATGATTGGTGAAAAACGTACCGAAGATATGAAACGAGTCACATCACATGGGTTACTGATTGTATTTATCATCAGCCTATTCATTGCGGTTATTGGTATCCCTTTATTAAATCCTCTTTTTACAAGCATGGGGGCCACCCCCGAAGAAGTCGGCTTAATCAAATCTTTTATGATTCCCTATTTTATCGGAACATTTTTTATCAGCATGCCAATTGTTGGGAATGCCGCACTCCGCGCATCAGGTGATGCAATGATTCCCGCAATCATCATGACAATTGCTGCTGTGACCAATGCCGCCATTAACCCCGTTCTGATTTTTGGGTTATTTGGTTTCCCGCGCATGGAATTAACGGGCGCAGCCATTGGAACTATCTTTGCCAATATTCTGGCGATGAGCGCAGGACTCCACCTGATGCACAAGCGCGGAATGATTGACTGGGCACATATCAAAAACCTCACGCAACTGAGCGACTCTGCCAAACGCCTGTTGATAATTGCCCTGCCTGCTGGCTTAACATCTATGCTGCCATCCGTTCTGAATTCAACCATCACCCATTTATTGTCAAACAAGGGCGCTGGGGCTGTTGCCGCTTTTGGTGCTGCATCACGCATCGAAGCCTTTACCTTGGTTATTTTAATGGCTTTATCAATTGGGATGGCTCCAATTATTGGTCAAAACTGGGGCGCCAGAAAAATGGACAGAGTTAAAGACGTTGTTAAATCCGCTCTGATTTTCTGCTGCGTATGGTCAATCGCCATGACTATTCTTTTGACTGGGTTTGCAGACACGGTATCAGAAACCTTTTCAAACGATGTGATTGTCCAAAAATATTTATCACTATATCTGACTATAGTCCCTATTAGTTATTGTTTGGGAAATCTGACCCAAATCTGGGGATCAACATTCAATGCGATTGGGAAACCAAAAACATCAGCCAAGATGTTGTTTACAAAAATTGTAATCTTAACCGTTCCTGCCGTTATTGTTGGCTATCATCTGAATGGCGTAACAGGGCTTTTTATCGCCCTCGTTATTGCGAATTGCGTATCCGGACTGGCATACCATGCTTGGGCATGGAAAGGCCTGTCCAGACTATAACAACTGACGCAATTGCTGTTCAATAACAACCAATCCTGCCAAATCACCTGTACCACCCAGACGGTCTATTGAACCAATTGTATCAATAACCGATTGGGCATTCGGGCAGAATTGTTCAACCCATTTTTCTACAACCATATTGGTAATGGCGGATTTACCGATATCTCGAACTATTCGCGCAGATAAATCTGATTGAACGCTATAGAAACTATCAATAACCCCTGAAATCGCCATCGCCACGTTTGGATTATCTTGTGGAACCAACATGGCTTTATGACGCAAACTTTCCAGATGGAAAGAAGAGCCAACAGCAAAATAAACCTGCGCAACCTTTAGTATGTCGGCCTTCAGCGTTTCTGCTGTCTTGATAATATCAAGACCAGCCCCCAACAATGGCAACAAAGAGATTTCATTTGCCAAAGCCTGTGGAACCCCATCATCTACCCATGTTTTGCGGCGTTTTTTTAGACTATCAGAGCTTTCTTTAGGAAGAATTGTTTCAATCTTCTTTTTCAGTTCGGCAATGCCCTTTGTAAATCTATCCGATTCTTTTTGAACAGATAGATTGCGCCCAAGACGGGTCAGCAACCAATAGGTTGCGCGCTCTGCCAATCTGGATGTTTTATACAAAGCGCGAAGCTGTACTTGTGCTGCGACTTTGTTGTCCATTGCCTCAATATTTGCCCATAAAGATTGCAAACCAAAAGCATCACGAACCAACATAAACGCCTGGGTTACTGACGCAATATCAGTCCCTGTTTTTTCAGATGTCATCCGAACAAAAGTGGGGCCCATGCGATTTACAACAGCATTTGAAATCGACATCGCTATTATTTCACGACGCAATTGATGATTTTCAATTTCTGTCCTGAATTTTTTCTGTAATTTTTCAGGGAAATATGAAATCGCCCAATCTTCCAATGCAGGGTTATCAGGCAATTTGCTTGCCAATAATGCCTTGGTATACGTCAATTTCCCATAGCTGATAATCAAACTCAATTCTGGTCTGGTTAAACCTTTATGCATTTTCAAACGTTGATCAATCTGTTCGTCGTCTGGCAAGAATTCCACACGGCGATTGAGCAATGATGCTTTTTCAAGAGAGTGCATAAAAGCCGCATGCTCGGACATTAAATCCGCAGACTGCATTTCCAACAAAGATATCGCTTGTGTCTGCTGATAATTATCACGCAACACCAACCCCGCGACATCATCTGTCATTTCGGTTAACAGCTTATCACGAACCAATTTTGTCATTTTATTTTTTGGATTGGCCGCAATATCAGACATCAAAATCTTGATATTCACTTCGTGGTCAGATGTATCTACACCCGCAGAGTTATCAATAAAGTCCGTATTAATACGGCCGCCTGATTTTGCAAATTCAATCCGTCCGCGCTGCGTAAGCGCCAGATTTGCGCCCTCACCAATAACTTTCGCACGAATTTCTGTTGCGTCAACGCGCAATGCATCATTGCTGCGGTCGCCAACATCCAAAGACGTTTCATCTGTTGATTTGATATAGGTTCCAATGCCCCCGAAATACAGCAGATCCGTCTGAGCCTTCAGCATAGCTTGGATCAATTCGGCAGGGGTCACAACGGATTTAGAAATCTCGAAACGTTTCTGGATTTCCGCACTCAATGTCAGTGTTTTTTCTGACCGCAGGAAAATACGCCCACCCTTGGATAGCTTCGATGTATCATACGCATCCCACCCCTTCACTGCAGTAAACAAACGTTGACGCTCTTTGAACGACGTTGCTGCATTTGGAAATGGATCACAGAAAATGTGCAAATGATTGAACGCGCCAACCAAACGAATTTTGGGTGATTGTAACAATCCATTCCCAAAAACATCACCCGCCATATCACCCACACCAATGACATCAAATTCTTCGGTTTGGGTATTGTGATTCATTTCGCGGAAATGTCGTTTTACCGATTCCCATGAACCGCGCGCGGTAATTCCCATTTTTTTATGGTCATATCCCGCAGATCCGCCAGAAGCAAACGCATCGCCCATCCAGAATCCATATTCAATGGAAATAGCATTCGCGATATCAGAGAAAGTAGCGGTTCCCTTATCAGCCGCCACCACCAGATACGGGTCATCTTTATCAAGACGCACGACATGATGGGGGGGAACAATTTTTCCACCCTTACGGTTATCGGTAATATCCAGCAATGCACGAATATATGTCTGATAGCACGCAATACCTTCTTTCATATATGCTTCGCGCCCACCCTCTTTAGGTGGGTTCTTGACCACAAAACCGCCCTTTGCACCCATCGGCACAATCACAGAGTTTTTAACGTTTTGCGCTTTTACCAAACCCAAAACTTCTGTTCTGAAATCTTCATGGCGATCCGACCAGCGCAATCCTCCGCGCGCAATTGGCCCGACGCGAAGATGAATGCCTTCTACCCGAGGTGAGTAAACGGTAATTTCACGATATGGGCGCGGCTCAGGAATATCGGCGATTTTTGAACTATCGAATTTAATAGAAACCCATGATTTAGGCTGTCCATTCATATCAGGTTGGAAAAAATTCGTGCGTAATGCGGCGTTCATCAACCCAAGCATTGCGCGCAAAACCCTGTCCTGATCAATTGATGTAACAGCTTGCAGAAACTCTTGAATACTCTCTCTTATCTTGTTCGGATTTGATTTCTTACCCTGCAATTCAGGGTTAAAAATATTGTGGAACAGATGCCCAAAAAGACCAGCAATCTGGGGATTATCAGTTAATGCTTGTTCCATATAGGAAAGAGAGAATGGGATCTTGGTCTGACGCAAATAACGAACACAGGCTCGCAAAATAACAATATCGCGCCACGACATGCCCGATAGCAAAATCAGTTTATTTAAACTGTCATTCTCAACTTGACCTGCCCAAATTCCTTTCAAGCAAGATTCAAACTGATCACGAATAGCCTGCACTGATTTTTTATCAGGGTTATTGGCAACCTTACCAGCGACCTCTGCTAAGAAATCCTGTATCCAAACGCTTCTGTTCTCTCCGCGCGGGCGAACCTCATGCGGATATTCTGCAACCACGCGCAAACCCATATTTTCAAGAATGGGAAGGACATCAGACAAAGCAACAGGATTGTCCAAGCTATAAATTTTGAGTGATACTTCACGACCGCCCGCATTATATGGCCGATACAAATCAACCTCTACACGGTTATGGGCTATAGCTTCTTCAATTTTTTCAATGTCGTGAACGGCCTGCCGCGCGCGATACATTTCCTGATATGAATCGGCAAAAGCGTTCCCATATTTTAAGGTTAAATCTGCGGCCTCATCTTCATTGGCCAATCGCTCTATCAAAGAATTGCTCAAACGCTCTGACCAACTTTGTCCAATTGCTTGCAACCGCCCTTCAATCTGAGTGGCATCATGTTGATGTTTTTGATTGTCATTCCAAACAAGGGTGAATGTTGACCTTACCAAAGGCGAATCATCAACCGCAGATTGGAAATCAACATAGGTTGCATTCAAATCTTCTTCAAGAACACATGCAAACTTAATTCGTAACCGTGTGTCGTATAATTCCTTTGGGATATAGGTAATCGCCACCATTTGTCGCCCAAAAACATCTGGGCTTAGGTAAAGGGCAATGCGCGGTTGTTCTTGCAACTGCATAATGCTTAGACACACATCATACAGATGATTAATCTCCATGTGGAACAATTCATCGCGCGGAAATTTTTCTAAAATATGTCGTAACGCACGACCACGGTGCTCTTTTCCATCAAACCCTGCCTTGGCCACAACAGCGTCGGCCTTAAACCGAAGGAATGGAACGGTATTTAATCCGCGTGAATAGGTCACAGATGTAAAAAGACCCACCACCACAGACAAACCTGTTAATTTACCATTCTGATTTGTTTTTTTAACCAGAACGACATCCAACGGAACACGGCGATGCACCGATGAAACTTTGCTCAGCTTTGTAACAACAATGGTTTCAAGCTGTTCAATCGTTCCAACATTAAACATCCGGTCCTTATCAACTCCATCCAAAAGACTGTCTGTCCGCTCGGAACTTAACAAACCAAGCCCCGCTGATTTTTCTGCAACAAATCCTGATTTCTTGCCTTCTAAAGAATAATCGCAATACCCAAGCAATGTGAAATTGTCGTCGTGGATATAATCAAGAAACGCAAGAAAATCTTCTTTCTGATTAATGTTGATATTGGCGGTTGATTGAACACTATGGTGCAAAGACTTGACTCTCTGTTTTATACCCAACCAATCTCTATTGGACAGATGCACATCTTGATAAACGTTTAATATTTCCTTCTGTAATCGGCCCATTTCAAGGGTTGTCAGGCGACGATTAAGCTGCACAAAAATATGTGACTGCCCCACCAGATCCTTATCACGAGAAGATGATATCGTTTGGACTTTCCCAGATTTATCTCGTCCAATAAACAATAACGGATGAACAATATGTTCGATCAAATATGATTTGGATGTCAAAAGAGCGATAACAGAATCAATAATAAAAGCTTTATCATCTGTTACAATATCAATTGCCGTATGCCGACCGTCCCATCCATGTTTGGATTGAACAGGATTATAAATATCAATCAGAACAGCGCCCAATTTTCTTGATGCGCCCAATTTTTCGTGTCTTTCAACAACAGAATTCAGTACATTTTTATCAAATTGGGTTTTTATATCCTCGGAAATACTAGATAAAAAAGCCACAGAAAATGCGCTCTGCTTTTTCACTGGGCTATTTGATTTCTTTTTATCTTTCATTGATTTTTTATTTGGTGCGGACGACACTCTTCACTCCATCTCTATATTCAAGATTTTTCCATTCTACACAGAAGAATCTAAGCTGGAGAAAAGCTTATTATTCAAGAATGGTCAAGGGGCGGTGCAAAAAAACACCCCTATCACGGGGTGCCTTCAATCTGTATTTCTGTTGCTTCCCGACCTTTGTTGGCCAATTTGAACAGAATACGCACCCGTTGCCCCGGATGAAGTTCTGATACACCACATTGATCCAAACAGGATTTGTGAACAAAAATATCTTTCATTCCATCATCAGGCGTAACAAAGCCAAATCCCTTGTCTTCAAAATACAACTTTACAATGCCTTTTATCTTGTAAATTCCATCTTGAGCCATATCTGGTACAATCGCACCATCAGGGGTCACGCCAACCGATATGATTTCGATCAACTCGGTGACAATTGCGCCCTTTCCGCTATGGTCAACAACACACATAACCTCGGCGCCCTCGCCAAGACCATGAATGCCCATCTTTTGAAGCTGGGTGATATGAAGGAATGCATCAACAGGATTATCTTCTGGCACAACAAAGCCAAAGCCCTTTGCAGCATTGAACCATTTCAATTTTGCTTTGGATATTTTCTTATCATTACGCAGCAGACTCATCGAACTCTGAAGGTTTGCGGTCATACTCTGTGCCCTCCCACTTTGGCACTGTTATATTAGCAATACAGTAAAAAACTTGATACGTCCACAGTATCGAAATACTTTTTTTGTGGGCTGCAGCATGACTTTTACGAAATCATGTGTTACGATAAATGATAAATCATCATTGATCATGTTACACGAAAGGTTTCTTCATAGTGCAACATTCATTCTTCTGGGAAAAGTCATATCCGCAAAACATACAATGGAGTGATACACTATGGAGTGGTCCTCTTTTTTATTATCTGGATAATGCCCGCCGCCAATTTCCACAACGTCCCGCTTTTTCATTTATGGGGAAAAAATGGACATGGGAAACCATTGCAATCCTTGTCGATAAAATGGCCAAAGGATTGCACGATCATGGCGTTGAAAAGGGCGTAAAGGTTGGGCTTTGCCTGCCTAACTGCCCTTATTACCTGATTGCCTATTATGCTATTCTGAAAACTGGCGCGACCATCGTCAATTACAACCCCCTCTATGCAGAAGGTGAACTGACTTACCAAATTGAAGACAGTCAAACCGATATAATGGTGACAACCGATCTTAAGGTTATTTACCCTAAGCTTGAAAAAATGTTGCACGCAACACGACTTAATCAAATTATTATTTGTCCCTTTAAAGATATTCTTCCTTTTCCAAAGAATTTTTTATTTCCGCTTTTAAAATCAGCAGATATTGCTGCGGTTCCTGATGATGACCGACATGTGACTTTCGCACGCCTGATTGATAATGATGGAAAATTAGAGGTGCCTACTATTGATTGCGATAACGATATTGCTTTGCTGCAATATACGGGCGGCACAACAGGCACACCAAAAGGCGCAATGTTAACCCACGCGAATCTGACATCCAATGTCGAACAATGTGTTAAATGGTTCTACGACATTCAAATGGGTCAGGAAAAAATGTTGGGTGTTATCCCGTTTTTCCATGTGTTTGCAATGACCACTATTTTAAACCTGAGCGTCAAATGTGGATTTGAAATTATCGCGACTCCTAAATTTGATTTAGAAGAAACGTTACGCCTGATTCATAAAGAGCGCCCACAATTCTTTCCAGCCGTTCCCGCAATTTACAATGCCATTAATGCTTATGCTGATTTGGAACAATATGATTTAACATCTCTGCGATATTGTATTTCTGGTGGAGCCCCCCTTCCTGCCGAAGTCAAACGTGCCTTTGAAGGAAAATCGGGATGTGTGTTGGTCGAGGGGTATGGGTTAACTGAAAGTTCTCCCGTTGCCTGCGTCAATCCTGTTGAGGGATCAAATAAACCAGCATCTATTGGCCTTCCTATGCCCAATACAATTATTGAATTACACAATACAGATACAGGGGATTTGGTGACAGAGGCTGGAGCGCGTGGTGAAATCTGGATCAAAGGCCCGCAGGTCATGAAAGGCTATTGGAACAAGCCCGAAGATACGACAAAAGTTATCACCAGCGACGGATTCCTTAAGACAGGTGATGTTGCCCAATATGATGATGATGGATATATCTTTATTGTTGACCGTATCAAAGACCTTATTCTGGTCAACGGATACAACGTTTATCCGCGTAATATCGAAGAAGCGATTTATAAACATCCCGCTATCGAAGAATGTGTGGTTGCGGGCATCAAAGATGCTGACAGGGGCGAAATTCCAAAAGCATGGATAAAACTCAAAACTGGACGGAACCTTTCAGAGTCCGACCTCAAAGAGTTTTTGAAAGACAAGATATCGCCAATTGAAATGCCACGCCGCATTGAATTCCGCGCGGAACCTTTACCAAAAACAATGATTGGCAAATTGTCCAAAAAAGAATTGTTGGCACAAGAAAAGGCCTAAGCCCTTAGGTTTGCGCCAGTTTTCTGGGTTACGGCATCAATAATCTTTTTGCTCAATCCTTCGATTTCGCTGTCGGTCAAGGTTGCTGATTTCGGTTGAATGGTCACCGCAATTGCCACCGATTTTTTACCAGGCTCAATTCCTTTGCCCGCATAAATATCGAATATTTCAACATTTGCTATCAAGGTTTTTTCAACTGACTTAATTGCCTTTACAAATGCATCTGCCTCAACCCCTGCATCTGCCAAGAATGCAAAATCACGCGATATCGGTTGGAATGGTGATAATTCAACGAGTGGCAATGCCGTTCCTTTTTTCTTTGCTTCAGGGATATTTTCAAGGAAGACCTCAAACCCAACAACAGGAGCAGAAATTTTCATCTCATCCAGTAAAGCGGGGTGAATTTCACCAAAATACGCAATCACATTTGCACCCAAACGCAACGCGCCAGACCGCCCGGGATGGTAGTAAGACGGCGCATCACGCGATACTTGCAAATTGCCCGCAGGCCCGCCCGCGGCTTCAATTGCACAAAGGGCATCGGCTTTTACATCATAAATATCAACGGCGCGTGATGCGGTTGCGCCCGTCCAATGTTTATCGCCCATGGCGTTATAACGAATCCCTGCGGCAACCACTGGCTGACTATTTGGTGATACGTCATGAAACACGGGCCCAACTTCGAATAAGGCTGCGTTACTATATCCGCGATCTGCGTTTCGTTGCGCGGCTTCAACCAGATTTGGCAAAATAGATGGACGCATTTGCACCAATTCTACACTGATAGCATTCATCAATTTAAGACGCGCCGCTTGACCTTTGTCATTTGCACCAAATTTTTCAGCTAAATTTTCTGCCATAAACGACCATGTGACACATTCCTGTAACCCGCCCGCAGCCAAAGCATTCCGCGCTTTGCGCATTTTTTGTCCGCGCAGTGTTTCAGCAGGTTTGGAAACTGCGCCATCTTTGGTAACAGATACCGCAGGAATCGCAGCAAGCCCACGAATGCGCGCAACTTCCTCAACCAAATCCGCCTGACCAAAAACATCAGGCCGCCATGATGGCGTTGTGACATTCCAATTGGCATCCACACTAAACCCGAGAGATTCTAAAATTCGTTTTTGCTCGGTCGGTTCAACTGCATCACCAATCAATTTGGTAAATGCATCTGTGTTATAAGCAATGGTTTTTGTGCAGAGTGGAACTGCACCTGATTGAACAACACTGCCAGCGTCACCGCCACAAATATCCAATATCATTTGTGTTGCGAGTTCAATGGCCTCAATTGTAAACGCAGGGTCAATGCCGCGTTCAAAGCGATAACGTGCATCGGAATTCACACCTAATGCACGTCCCGCACGGGCAATGGTCAACGGGTCAAAATACGCACATTCCAGATACACATTGGTTGTTGTATCTGAACATCCTGTGGACACCCCGCCAACAATGCCACCCAATCCCAGAACACCAGACGCATCAGTGATTGCAATCATACTGTCTGAAAGTTCATAGGATTTATCATTCAGGGCATCAAATGTTTCGCCCTGTTTTGCCATACGCACGGTAATATTGCCGTTTAATTTATCGGCATCGTAAACGTGCAATGGACGTGACATGCCAATACAGAAATAATTGGTGATATCAACCAATGCCGAAATCGGGCGGAGCCCCACTGCCTTTAATCGGTTTTGTAACCATTCGGGGGACGGGCCATTTTTTACATTCTTAATCAAGCGTCCCATAAATAATGGGCAAGCTTCTGTTTCCAATTTGACCTGAATAGATGTGTCAAATTTTGCAGGTATTTTTGTGGCGGGCAGGGGTTTTAATGTCCCCAGACCAGCCGCCGCCAAATCCCGCGCAATTCCGCGGACACCCGCACAATCAGGGCGATTTGGGGTTACATTGATTTCGATGACAGGGTCATTCAGACCATAAATTTCTGCCAACGTTTTACCGATAGGTGTATCAACAGGCAGGTCGATGATGCCGTTCTGGTCATCACCCAATTTCATTTCGCGTTCAGATGCCATCATGCCGTTTGATTCAACGTCACGGATTTTTGTTTTTTTCATGGTCATGTCCAGACCCGGAACATAACTGCCTTCGGGTGCCAGAATGGCTTTCATCCCTGCGCGTGCATTTGGCGCACCACAGACAACCTGAAT
>CAZVSN010000007.1:17050-37454 GCA_964629455.1 uncultured Micavibrio sp.
TTCACTTGGCAAACGCGCAATCGATCCGCATTCGGATGTTGAACGGCTTCCATCACCTCAACAACTTTGAACGGCGCGTAAATCGCCGCGCGGTCTTCAACGCCTTCAACTTCCAGACCGATATCAGTCAATTTTTCTACAATCACATCCAATGATGCATCGGTATCGAGATAGTCTTTCAACCAAGAGAGTGAGAATTTCATGTCGGGTTACTTTCCTAATAGATAATCAATTGTTGTGACAACACGCACCGATTTCTGCGGGCTTTCGGACTCTGATACGCCTGGGTCGCGGGCTTCAATCTGGATATATCCTTGATTGGCCGTACGAATTGACCCAACCTCTTGGCCTGAATCTTTTGCAAATTGTTCGGCGCTGGCGCGGGCATTCTTGGTCGCTTCGGCAATCAATTCAGGTTTAATGTCATTGATTTTTGTAAACAAATATTGCGGAACACCGGTTGACCCGCCATTCGGGTCGCCTAAGGTAACCCCCGCTTTTACCAAATCGGAAATATTTTGTGATGCCTTCACCATGGACGCAACATCATTTGTTCTAGCCACCAATGTTTGCGACAAAATAAACCGCAAGGTCATATCGCCACCGTTATTGTAGGTCTGGGCCTTTTTATCAACGACATTGATATTTTGCAGACGCACTTGTTCGGGTTTAATCCCATTTGTATTTAAAAAATCACGAACTGTTTTCTCACTTGCTGCCAAGCTTTCTTGAGCAGCCGCCAAAGTTTCGCCCGTCACATTGAAGGTCACAGACCATACCGCCAAATCAGCATCGACATCTTTGGTCGCCAGACCTTTGACGGTAATATAACGGTCAAAGCTGCGGAAATGGGTCAATCCATCATTTATTTTGTGGCCTATCGTTATCAAACCAAAAGTCAAAACAGCGCCAGCCGCAACCATTGCGATAGGTTTTGCAATTTTGATACAGCAGTGTTTTTTATCTTCACAAGTCATGATTTGTCTTTCCTATTTTGTAGCACGATTTGGGCGGTTTAATGGACTTGACCCGTAATGGGACAACCAGCGTGTATCCGATTCAAAGAAACTGCGCAGATCAGGAATGCCGTATTTCAGCATCGCAATCCGCTCGACCCCCATACCAAAGGCAAAGCCCTGATATTCATTCGGGTCTAGGCCACAATTGGCAATCACATTCGGGTGCACCATACCGCATCCCAAAATTTCTAACCACGAATCCCCAGCGCCAATTTTCAGACCGCCGTCTTTACGGGAACACCCGATATCCATTTCGGCGCTCGGTTCGGTAAATGGGAAAAAGCTCGGGCGGAACCGCACCGGCAAATTATCAATTTCAAAATAGGTGCGCACAAAATCCATCAAACATCCTTTCAGATGTCCCATATGCGATGATTTATCAATCACCAAACCATCCATTTGGTGGAACACAGGCGTGTGGGTGATATCCCAATCCGACCTGTAAACCCGCCCCATACAGAGGATTTTAACAGGGGGCTTATTTTGCAACATATGGCGAATTTGCACGGTTGATGTATGGGTGCGGAGCAATTTCTTTTGTGCTTCACCCTGTTCCCGCTCATCATTCGGCAAATAAAATGTATCATGCATTTCGCGGGCAGGGTGCCCGAGCGGGAAATTCAATGCTGTGAAATTGTGGAAATCATCTTCGATATCTGGGCCATCTGCCACTTCGAATCCCATATCCGCGAAAATGGATACCAATTCGTCCAATGTCTGGCTGATCGGGTGGATTGATCCTTTATGTTCTGGGCGTACAGACAATGTGACATCCATTTGTTCGCCCGCAAGGCGTGCATCCAACTCTTGTTTCTTCAACTGGGTTGCCTGTTTATCAATCAATGCCGCGATTTCATCTTTCAGCACGTTCAATTCTGCGCCTGCTGTTTTACGATCTTCGGGGGACATCGTGCCGAGGTTTTTCATCAGGTCGGTGATACGACCTTTCTTGCCCAATGCCGTCACGCGGACATTTTCCAGTGCCGTCATATCATTTGCGGCAGTGACCATTTCGATCAATTCTTTTTTTAATGCTACAGTATCCATTTTATCCTCTTGATATCCTTATATTTGCAGGATTTTTGGCAATTCCGCAAGGTCATCTATGACGTGATGCGTGGTACTTTTGCGCAACCTATCTGGCGAAAAACACCCCCATGTGACCGATACGCACATCATCCCCAAATGATGGGCAATTTCTGGTTCTTCCAGACTATCGCCAATGATAAATGCATCTTCGGGTTTATATCCATGTTCGTTCATCAGATTTTGCAAACGCCCCAATTTGGTGGTGCGGGTGTGTTCCTGCGCGTTAAATGCAATATTGCCGCAAATATGTTTGAACTTATGGTGCACATGGTATGATGCCATCTGCGCTTCTAACTCATGCTGGACATAATTGCTCAGAATCATGGTGGTAATGCCTTTATCCAACAATGCATCCAACACCTCAACCGCCCCTTGGCGCAAAGCGGCTTTTTTGGCCTCTTCTTTGTAGACAGTCAGAAATAAATCTCCATATTCCTCGAAATTGGCCAGATAATGGTCAGGGTCAATTCCGTTGCGCGTATAGGCATGAATAACAGGGAAATCCATTGTGTCACGATACCGTTCCAATGTGACCTCTGGCACACCAGCATGACGAAAAGTTGCATTTGCACCCGCCAGATTGGCGAGCGTATCATCCACCAATGTTCCGTTCCAATCAAAGACTGCCAGTTTATATTTCATCTATAATAAATCCTTTAATGCGGCGTGATGTTTCACAGGGTTAAATTCGATCACCTGATAATCGGCAATGCCTTCGGTATAGAACGGGTCGGCCTTTAAAATATTCATAAGCTCCTCGCCACTCCGTCCACCGCGTGCGACCAATACACCGCCTGTGCGGGGAATTTGTGGGCCAGAAATCAGCAACACCCCATCGGCATATAAGGTATCCAGAAAGGCACGGTGCGGAACGGTTAAACGTTCAATCTCTTCAATTGGTTTTTTGTAAGTTAGAATGACGATATACATGGCGTTTCCTTTTTTATCTTTATAACAAAAAAGCAGCCTGTCGGCTGCCTTTTCAAAAATTTATTTATCTAGACGACTAAGCAGCTTTTGCGTTGTCCAGAGCCTTTTTGGCTTGGTCAAATACAGATTTAAAAGCAGCCGCATCATTCACAGCGATTTCAGCCAGAACTTTACGGTCAATGGTAATGCCTGCCAAATGAACACCGTTCATAAAGCGAGCATAGGTCAGACCATGTTCACGGGCTGCCGCATTGATACGTTGAATCCACAGGCTACGGAAATCACGTTTTTTGTTACGACGATCGCGGTAAGCGTAACGAAGAGCTTTCTCTACGCGTTCCAGAGCAATCCGGTAACAATTGTGTGAACGACCGCGGTAACCTTTGGCCAATTTCAAAATTTTGGTATGACGGGCGTGAGCGCGTGGGGTACCTTTTTTTGCACGAGTCATTTATGCATCCTCCTCTTAATCCAACACGATTGGTGCTGGGTTGTGATTTGTTTTCTTAAGACCACGGCTGTATGGCAAGAAGTTCTCAAGAATGATGCGTCCGTCCATCTCAGCAAGAATAGAAGTTCCGCGAGCTTTCCGTTTCATCGATTTTGGTTTGTTCATTTGCATGTGGCGCATTTTGGCTGGTTTAAATTTAACCTTACCAGATGCATTCACTATAAAGCGCTTTTTTGCAGCGCTTTTCGTTTTCATCTTCGGCATTTTCTTCTCCTTATTAAGTGGTTTAATTCTCCTGATTATCTTTAATCCCATCGAGGCAGCCGATTTTTCGCCAGATGAGCAATACTCAAGAATGGGCAGTTATACACAGACCACCCCCCAGAATGCAAGGGATTCTTGACTCTTTTAAATTATTATAATTATGTAAATTATTTAAGGTGGTTGCCAATAACGGCCTTAATATGCGGGGGAAAATCATTATCTTCCCAAGGCAAGTAAATCCAAGTGTCTTGGGTTACTTCTTCCGCATAGAAATCGGCCTGTGGCTTGCCTTGTGGTTTCACATATAAACATGCATAGGTGGCATCCGGATACATATTCCGCAATGTTTTAAAGGTATTTCCCGTATCCGATAAATCATCAATAATCAAACACCCTGCACCATTGCCGATATTTTCGGGCATTTTCAGGATTTCTGCCGCTGATTGGCTCTGATGGTCATAACTTTTAATGCTGACGGTATCAATCGTGCGAATATTCAAATCAGAGGCCACCAAACAAGCGGGAACCATTCCGCCCCGCGTGACCGCAATCACCCGCGACCATTCTTTTCCCGACTCACGAAGGACGGAAGATAGTTTTTTTGTAACACAATGGAACTCTGTCCATGAAACGGCTAAATCAACAGGCATTATCCAAACTCTTATCAATTATTGTTTTGTGGTCACACCACTGGTGTTTGTACGCCCCGCATCCGTTCTTAATTTCAAATTCAAAAGAACAGATAACAACATTTCACGACGACGAAGACTTTCAAGAAAATCTCTGCCTTGCTGTAATTCAACAGCCTTCATGGCAACCCGTTGGCGATCAATATTGGCAGGGCTATCATATAAATTGGCATAAAATGCAGGGTCTTGGAATATCTTTTTGGTCATGATTTCCATTTGCGCAAAATAACTCGGATTATCACCAATCAATTGTGTGGCATCTGGCGCAGATACACCCAACTGGGTTAATACGGCTTTCATATACGCAGTTGACTGATTTGTTGATTTTACTTTTTCTGCAACCAACGCCCCGAAACTATTATCTGCAACTTCGCGCGCCCCATTCAAAGCCCGCGCATCTTGCGTTGTAATCAGGTTCTTATTTGGATCAAATGACTTTCCTTCACTCGCAATATAAGGAGGGGTCATGCTTAGATTGTGGAACAACGCCAATAATGATTCTTGGGTATTGGTTGTGGCTGTGCCCGTGAAATCCGCATCCAATGTTAATGGCACATCAAAAACACGGGTAAAATCAACATCGCGATTATACAACAAATCTGATGTTGCTGTTGCGACGGCACAATATTTATCCAAAAACCCGTTATTATCAACTGGCTCGCAATATTTCTTTTTAAAATCTTGCAACATATAATTAACGCCAACGCCAGGGTCGCTGAATACAGTATTAAGCTGTTGGTTATTTCTATCAAACATCGCTTTGCTAAAAGCTTGTTGATTCTTATCTACAACAGCTTCGCTTATTGATAGTGATCTGCTTAATGTTCCGAAACGGCAAATGTTTTCGCTTGGTGTATAGTTTTTAAGGGTTTCAACAGTTGACACCTGAAGACTGCGCAAACTATCCATCATATTCCGCGCATCAAACATGGCGCCAAGTGCTGCGATATGTTGAACAATTGAATTGCGAAACTCATCGGTTATTTTTTTCAAACCCCCAACATAAGTTCTTTCATAATCTGCGGCGGTAAAACTAACGGCAGCAGAGAAATGATCATCAACAATAATTTCGTTTTCGATTTCAATCGAACCCTGAACAATATAGGGGATTTTTTTCTTTTCGGGCTTAGAGGGCGGTGCATCTTTTTGCTCAATCGGCGGAACGGCTTCCTTGCCCTCTTTCTTAATATAGGGAACGACCACCTTTGGCGTACTTGATGGAACCACAGCCTTTGGAGTTGGGACTGGGGGCGCAACAGCCGATAACGGCAAACTGGAAATTTTCAAAGTGATTGGTGAGGACGGAACAATCATACGCGGGCAGCACACCTCACCAACATTAATAATACTGGCGACCAATTGCGACTGGCCCGATGATAACTTTAACCCTGTGCGCGTCTGGAGTGACACATATCCACCCTGGCCAGCAACTTGCATCTTTGCTTCATCAGAACCATCAAGCCTAAAAGCAAGCGTTCCAGATTTTCCGATATTTCCTTTTATTCTTGTTTTGGATCCTTGCGGGTCATACAGCAATTCCAAATGATTTCCAGATGTGCCGCTTACCAGCCCATTATCTTGGGGAGGGATGTCCAATGAAAAATTCAAAGCCGACAAAGAGGAATAAATCAAATTCGTAAATACAAAATCCCCATTCGAATCGGCCTGTGCAACCAATCTCTGTTTGGGGCCGGTCGATAATGATATTTTGGCATTCGGCTCAACACCTGAACCGCGTATGGTGATCGCAGCCTTTGATTCATCGACAATCATTGCATTGGCTGCTGTTTGATGAACATAAAACAAGCCTGTTGCAAGCACTGTCGCACTTACCAGCCCCATCATTATTGTTCGTTGTTTAAACCCAAACATCATTAATTCTATGTCTTTCTTTTACAAACTACTGAGTATTCTGACGGTTCTGGATATCATCCTGATATTTTGAAACTTCCATTTCCAATATCATCGACAGCAACATTTCTGATCTCATAATTGTTTCAAACATATCCCGTTTCTGCATTAAACCGAATGATTGCAGAGCGGCGTATTGACGATTCACGTTGGCCGGAGATTCCATCAAACTCGCATAAAAAGCTGGGTCTTGATAAAGTTTCTTGGTTAAAATTTCCATTTGAGCATCATAGCTTGGGTTGTCACCCACATATTTGGCGGCATCCACATCATTCAAACCCAAATTCTTTAAAACCTGCAATAAATACTCTCTGGACCCAGGGGTGCCAGCAGATTTCTCGCCAACAATTGCGTTAAATGAGTTTTCTGCAACACTTCGTTTTGCAACGACCGAGCGCTGATCCAGATATGTTGATTGCAAATCTGTTTCATTCTTTTTGTTCAATGCGCCCACGTTAATCCTGTCAAAAACCTGATGTGCATACAAGTTATTGGCGAGCGCAATGATATCCTTTTCATCATCCGTCGCCACAGCATCGGTAAAATCAACATTCAAAGATTTCTTTGCATCAACAGCGCGCGTATAATTGATATCTATGTTTTGACGAACATCTGTCGCTGTTCCGTTACATAAAACAGACATCCCGCTTCCGAAATCTGTTGGCGTACAGTAATCGGCGCGAAATTGTTTTAATCGTGCAGACCGATCGGCTTGGCGGCCTTGAGCGGATGCCATATTCAACTGCCCCAATTGCCTATTTTGTGACCTCTCTGACAACGCCACTTGGTTTGTTTTTCCTTTAGATTGGGATGCGGCCAAACTTCTGGACAATGTCCCAAATTCACAAATCGTTTGGCTAACTGCATAATTCTTCATTGTGTTACTTGATAATTCTTGTAGAGCCCTCAAGCTTCCCAATTCATTCTGGGCATCAAGAAATGTTCCAAATGTTGCCACTTCGAATGTCACCGCGTTTCGAACTTCGTCGGCCAGTTTTTTTAATCCGGGCTCCACATATTGCCCCCACCATTCATTGGTCATCCAATTTTCATGGGTTGTAAATTCTCTGTTGAGTGCGTTCTGATAAGCGCTACAATTTGAACACGCACCAGCCCAAACTTTCATAGGAGAAATGAACACCCCACCTAAAAACAGGGCAATCCCCACGACAGATGAAATCAGTGCGGTGTTCTTTCTATTCCGAAGATAAATGTAATTATTCATGATCTTATCTTCCCTGACCTTTCAAATTTTGGTTGTTGTTTACAACGTTTCTGGCTTCCATTTGGACCAATAATCCCAACAGCATTTCAGATCGTGTCATCGATCTGTAAATATCACGGTCCTGCATCAACCCTATCCCTTGAATAGACGCAGATGTTCTACGCACGTTTGATTTTGAATCCATTAAATTCGCATAGAAGGCTGGGTCCTGATACAATTTCTTGGTTAACAATTCCATTTGCGCATTATAACTTGATTTTCCAACAGGCTCTTGCGTGTTCTTGTCACCCAAATATTTATTGGCATCATCCGCAGATACACCCAACTGTGTCAAAACAGCAGTCATATATGCATCAGAAGATCCACTGCCCGCAGACTTGCTGGCCGCCAACGTATTATATGAATTTTGTGCCGCAGCGCGCCGCGCAAAGATAGACCGATATTCGCGATACAGGCTGGTACTACCAGAACTTTCATTAAAATCAGTTGCACTGATCCGTTTTGATGGCTGACGATGCCCGTACAAATAATGCGACAATGCAATCGTATTGGTTTCTGCTACGGTACGATTAACATCGGTAAAATCCGCATTAATCGTCGGCGTATCATCAAGGGCGCGCGTAAAATCAATGTCCCGATTCTGTGTTAAATCAATAACAGGTGTTGCCACCTGACAAATTTCAGTTAACCCAGAATTATTATCGGACAGGTCGCAAAAATTATCAACAAATAGCCTTAATCTGTTTTCGTTATCCAACCCGCGCCCAGCAGACGCAACACTCGACATTGTTCCAAGACTCCGTGACAGGCCCACTTCACTCAACACAAGTCGATTGGCATCGACCCGTGCATCAGAAGCAGACAGGGATCGGGACAGGGTTCCGAAACGGCATATCTGTTCAGATGGCGCATATGTTTGCAATGTTTTGACACTGCTTATTTGTAAATCACGCAATGTATCTATCAAAATAGAGGCATCAAAGAACGCTCCATAAGCACCCGTTTTAAATACCCCTACGTTTCTTACTTCATCAGTGAGTTTTTTAAAACTTGGCTCAACCGTGTTTGTATAAAACGAATTCATAATAAAATTTTTGCGATACCTATCAAAGGCATCTTCTGTAATTTGTTGAACACTGCCGACAGTACAACACTGCGAACATCTACGGCGACATGACCCAAGTCTACATTCTATGGTATTTGTTGCAAAAGCTGGCGCAATCTCAATAAACAAGAAAGAGCAAAATATAATTGCAGATACCAAAAGGGAAAAAGACTTCCTTCTTTCTAGGCGAAAAAGAGATCCCATTATTTGACCCCCCTATCTTTAAATCCGTCTTGCTCTCTCAGAACATACATTTCTAACAAAGACGACAACAACATTTCTGAACGTTGCAAACTCTCATAAATATCCCTGTCCTGCATTAACTCAACGCCCTCGATAGCCGTTTGCTGACGCTCAATATTGGTCGGGGATTCCATTAAATTCGCATAAAACTTGGGTGACTGGTAAAGCTTTCTTGCCAAAATATCCATCTGCGCATAATAGCTAGGGTTATCACCAATCATTGCGGTTAGATCATCCGCGGTTGTTAAACCCAGCTCTTTTAATATTTCTTTCATGTAACCGACAGACCCTTCTGGGCCAGCCGCTTTCATGCCAGCGAACGCAGCAAATGTATTCGCTGCAACGCTCCGTTTGGCGATAGCAGAGCGAAAATCCAACAGTTTTTCAACTCGACTATCAGATGCGGTTGAACCTTCACTGGCCATGATCTGAAAATCCGACTTGCCGATATTAACACCTAAATTATTCGCATAAAGATTGTTGGATAATGCAAAAACATTTTGCTCATCAATCGTTGGTTTAGCGGCAGCAGATAATCCAGAAAAATCAATATCCAAAGTCAAAGGAATATCCAAAGTTCTAGCTATATCAATATCCCGATTATGTTGCACATCACTTGGCGTTGTACACACGCCAGCCAATCCAGCATCAGAATCTGTGGCATCACAAAATTTTGTTTTAAACTGTTCAAATCGTGCCAGCTTATCTGCTGAACGCCCGATTTCACGATTGGGCCCAGCAACACCAGCATTCATATTCTTTGTCATTAATTGGCGATTTTGTATTTCAGCAGATAAACCCAGCTGAACAGCAAGAGCCTTGTCTTCGCTATTGGCCAAACTGCGGCTCATCGTGCCAAAACGACAAATCTGGTCGCTTACAGTTTCTGTTTGCAATGAATTGGTTGTTTGTTTTTGTAAGGCCAATAATGCTTGGTTCATATTCTGACCATCAATCATTGCACCCACAGCACCCACATAAAATATCGCGGCATTTCGCAATTCATCCGATGTCTGTTGCAGACCCCGTTCAATCAATGGCCACAATGTATTGATGTAGTAATATTGCTGCAAATCGTTTTGCCCCGTATACAGACCCGTACCTGAAAACATTTCATGGATAAGATCGGGTATTCTTGCGCGGCTACAACACGCGGGTCGCGTTCCCCGACAAGAATATCCAGGGGCAGTATAGGCGGGGTCATAAATAGAGGCGGCCCGAGAATCTTCCGAATAGGACAGCGATCCAACGAGCATTAAAGCCAGAATCCCAGCTTTGTATTTTGAAAAATTTATAGATTTCCTCAACACCGAAGATATATCCCTACACACCAAACCACCAAATAAGACAACCTTTTCAATCTTATCATAGAGTTAGGGGTAATGGAAAGATTTAGTGGCAATTTTTTAATGCGCAGCAGACCAATTCAGTGCGGCTTTTGCCTCAACTGCCAAAGGAATTGAAAATTTGGCAACCGATTCCATAACCATTTTTAACTGTTCCGAAACCCTGTCGGCATTCTCTGCCGTCACTTCCAGAACCAATTCATCATGAACCTGTAACAATAATTTTGCGGCAATTTCGCCAGATTTAATGCGTTTATCGACCTCAATCATGGCCAATTTGACAATATCCGCCGCCGTTCCCTGTAACGGGGCATTAATCGCTTGGCGTTCTGCAAATTGCCGTTTTGCCCCGTTTTTGTCATTTATGCCCGAAATAACGCATTTTCGACCATAAAATGTTTTTACATATCCGTTTTGGCGCGCCTCATCCTTTAAACTCGCCATAAAACGCTCCAATTCGGGGAATTTTGCCAGATAATTGCGGATATAGGCTCCCGCTTCACCGGGCGTACACCCTAATTGACGGGACAGACCAAACCCACTGATTCCATAAATAATTCCGAAATTAATCGCTTTGGCACTGCGGCGAATGTCTGGCGTTACTTCCCCTAACGGAATGCCCAACACTTCGGATGCTGTTCGCGTATGAATGTCCTCACCCGTACGGAACGAATCCTGAAGAGCTTTAATGCCAGCCAGCTCAGCCGCCAATCGCAATTCAATCTGGGAATAATCCGCAGAAATCAGAACCGACCCCTGAGGCGCAACAAAGGCTGTCCGTATCATACGCCCTTCTTCTGTGCGTATCGGGATGTTTTGCAAATTGGGGTCAGATGAAGACAGGCGACCCGTATTGGTGAGCGCCATTGAAAATGATGTATGCACGCGCCCCGTTTTCGGGTTGATATCTTGCTGCAAAGATTCCGTATAGGTTGACCTCAGTTTTGACAGATGCCGCCAATCCAGAATTTTCTGGACAAACTCATGCCCCTGCTCTGCCAGTTCTTCCAATATATCTGCTGATGTTGACCAATCACCCGTTTTGGTTTTGCTACCACCTTGCAAACCCATCTCATCAAACAAGACAACACCCAATTGTTTGGGTGACCCGACATTAAACGGATGCCCTGCCTCAGTGTGAATATCAGCCTCAAGCGCCGCGATTTTTTCTCCGAAACTTTGGGATAATTTACGCAGAACAGCAGGATCAACACAGATTCCTGTTTGTTCCATATCGGCAATAACCTGAATCAACGGGCGTTCAATATCTTCATAAACCGATGACATTTTCTCAGACGCCAAACGCGGATACAGAATTTCAAAAAGACGAAGTGTAAAATCTGCATCTTCTGCTGCGTAATCACACGCCTTATCAACAGGCACGGCAGCAAAAGAAATTCTTCCCTTTCCTGTGCCTGTCACCTCGTCATAGGAAATCATTTTATGACCGCAATGAAGGGCCGCCAATTCATCTAACCCATGCCCGTGCGATGTGCCATCCAGCACATAAGATATCAACATCGTATCGTGCATAGCGGTGAATTTCAGCCCGACCAATTGTAACATTTGCAAATCGAATTTCATGTTATGCCCGATTTTTGCAATGGAATCATCCGCACAAATACTGACAAGGACTTTGACAATATCGGATATTTTTGGCTGCGGCGGGGCATCTGCGGCGGGGGCATCAAACAAATCGCCGCCCGTTCCATGTTTTAACGGAATATAGCACGCGCGACCAGCGCGGGTTGCAAGCGATATCCCAACCAAATCAACACGCGCAGGGGTCAACCCTGTCGTTTCGGTATCAATTGCCAGCACACCAGTTTCATAGGCATCTTCAAGCCATGCTTTGAGTACAGCGGCATCCGTTATCAATTGATAATCTGTTTTTATATTGTCTGTGATTGCAATTGGTTTTGCGGCAACTGGGGACACATAATTTGATACATACGGTTTTGCAGATGGCGCGAGGGAGAGGCGCGATAACAAAGATTTAAAACCCTGAAATTCCAGAAATGCCGCCAGATTATCTTGATTTCCCGCAACCAATTCCTGCACAGGAACGGGTACGGGAACCGTATCGCACAATGTGACCAAACGTTTGGAAATACGCGCCAATTCAGCATTGGTTTCTAATGTTTCGCGGCGTTTGGGTTGTTTAATATTGGCTGTATTATCCAATAAATTTTCTAAACTGCCATAGGTATTGATTAACTCTGCGGCAGTTTTAACGCCAATACCCGCAACACCCGGAACATTGTCCGATGCATCCCCGCACAACGCCTGAACATCTATTACTTTATCGGGCGTAACACCGAATTTTTCAAAAACCTCGGCCTCGCCAATCATCACCTGCTTCATCGGGTCCATCAACTTGACACCGCTCTGCACAAGTTGCATCAAATCCTTGTCTGACGATACAATCGTGACGTTCGTTCCTTCTGCTTTTGCAAGGCGGGCATAAGTCGCAATGATATCATCTGCCTCAAACCCTTCCATCTCCATAATCGGCAAACCAAAGGCAATGGCGGCTTCGCGCATCAATGGAAATTGCGGCACCAAATCTTCGGGCGCAGGTGGGCGATGTGCCTTGTATTCTGCATAAATATCATTTCTGAAATTCTTACGGGCTGCATCAAAAATAACAGCAATATGCGCATCACGATGGGTAGATAGCAATTTCGACAACATATTGCAAAACCCCATGACCGCCCCAACAGGGGTTCCATCGGCACGGCTCAAAGGGGGAAGGGCATGATAAGCGCGGAAAATAAAACCAGACCCATCAACCAGAAATAATTCTTTGCTCATTTATTTTTATCTACTTCTTTGTCTTTTTATCGATTGCAATATTCAAGTAATCTGTCTCCAGATCAATACTTGATTTCTTACCTATTTTTTCAAAATTTTCTGCCGCCCATTCTTTTGCGGCATTACGCCCAGCTTCACATAGGCGCGTTAGCATAGGCCATGATGTATCAAATTTGGTGGCCATAGGAAAATCTTTCATCACAGCTTCGGCGCGAATAGCATGCATCAGAACATCTTTATATTTACTACGATATTCTTCTTTCAACATGTCGTTTTGCAACAATTTCTGCACAAAGGCAATGGCGCGCATTTCTTTGAGCATGGCAGAATTAAAGGTAATTTCATTCACCCTGTCTTCAATGGATAGGGCATCTTTTGGAACATCATGTTGTAATATCGGATTCACATGGACAATTAATAAATCATGCCCTTCGGTTTCATAAAACAAAGGCCATAAGGATGGATTACCAACATATCCACCATCCCAATAAAATTGTCCACCAACCTCAACCGCCTGAAATACATTGGGCAATGCGGCGGATGCCATCACCATATCAGGCGTCAATTCTGCTGTTGTAAAAATACGCGATGCCCCTGTCTGAACATTCGTTGCTGTAATAAATAATTTAAAATCCTTATTTTTTCGTATGGCATCAAAATCAACCATATCTGCAATAATGTCGTGCAAAGGATTTAAATTCATCGGGTTGAATTGATAAGGGGAAATATTTTGTGACATCATATTAAAGAATTGGGCCGTAGCGTCTTCACCACTCATCCATCTGGGCATAAATCCCGAGAAAGGATTCTCAGGAAGCTTGTGTTGAGATGGACAGAAAACAGACCCTGCATTTGATACTTTTTTCCAGAAATCTTTTAAGTGTCTGCGCGCACCTTCTTCTTTTCCGTCTATATATCCTGCGGCCATAACAACTGCATTCATTGACCCTGCAGATGTGGCGCTTAGCCCCTCAAAATCAAAACGTCCGTCTTCCAACAAATAATCCAGCACACCCCATGTGAACGCCCCATGTGATCCGCCCCCTTGCAGGGCCAAATTCATCTTTTTTTGCTTTATTTTGCTGTTAGCCATTCATTTCTCCGCTTTGGCGGTAGTTTAGGGGGGTTTAAGGGGGATTGCCACCCCTGAACTTGGCCTGAACTTGATTTTCCCAAACGAGTTTAATATATAATAGGAAAGCAATGCTGCTTAGCGGGTTGCTGAAATAATATGTTTTAACTTGCTCACTGGAGGAGTTGACCATGACAACACAACGCATTTCCCTTTTCGATTCACCCCTATTTCTGGGGTTCGACCAATTCGAGCGCACGCTTGACCGTATTAAGAAAACAGCACATGAAGGATATCCGCCGTACAACATCGAACAAATCGGTGATGACGGGTTGCGCATTACCCTTGCCGTTGCTGGGTTTTCTATGGCGGATTTGGATGTCGAAATCGAACAAAACCAATTGACCATTCGCGGAAAACAAACCGATGACGAAGGGCGGATGTATATCCATCGCGGCATTGCGGCCCGTCAATTCCAACGGTCTTTTGTTCTGGCTGACGGCATTGAGATTTTAGGAGCAACCCTTGATAACGGATTATTGCATATCGATATGAAACGAATTATTCCTGAATCAAATGCTCGGAAAATCCAGATTTCCTCTTCGTCCAAGGCCGTCACACTCAGCCATCCCCCGCAGAAAGCTATCGAAGTTGAAAATACTTGATATTTTCCGCCACTTTTTGAACGAATCTGTGGTAATCTGAATATGAATGGTGATGAGGTGTAGATATGGATACAAAATCCGAACATAAAGATGTTGTATTACGCGGGATTTCTGAACAAGATTTTCTGAGCCTTGGCACGGGTCATATCGCCTATATCAAACCGGTGCAGGTTATGAACCGCACCGCTTTTGCCCTTCATGCCGCAGACGGCACCGCCCTGACACTTACCGATTCATCAGAATCTGCATGGGCATTGGCACGTCAAAACGACCTCGACCCCGTTACGCTCCAATAATTGTACCGCTTTAAATCTATCTTAAGATTTTATGCCGTATAAATAAGATGTGGTATTCTGTTTTTACGGAGGTTCTATGGTTCACTCTATAACCCTGTCTAACTCACCAAAAACCAGCCGTATTGATGATATCGTCAAACGCTTGCAGCCAGCACACCCAATTCATCTTCTTGACACAAAAATAATTGCAGGAACCGCAAAAGAGTTTGTATCCCTCTTTCGTGGAACCGTCATGTATGCGGTCAAATGCAATCCAACAAAAGAGGTCATCAAAACTCTTTTAAAATCGGGGATTAAGACATTCGATGCGGCATCCATTGATGAAGTTCGTATGGTTCGGAAATTCGCCCCTGCCGCAAAAATCCATTTTATGCACACCGTCAAATCCCGCGAAGCCATTCGCGAAGCCTATTTCGAGCATGGTGTCCGCGTGTTTGTATTTGATAGCGCAGATGAACTCCGCAAAATTGTTCATGAAACAAATCTTGCCCCTGACCTTGATTTGTATCTGCGGATTGCTCTCCCTAAAAACAAAGAGGCAAGCGTTGATTTCTCAGCCAAATTCGGGGCACATCCTGACGAAGCTGTGCATTTATTACGCGAAGCCCGTCTGGTGTCCGCACGTTTGGGTGTGATGTTTCACCCAGGGTCACAATCGCGCAACCCCGATGTTTTTAAAAAGGGTATTCGTATTGCTGCCGACCTTATTAAAACCGCAAATATTAAGGTTGATGCGCTGGATGTGGGCGGCGGATTTCCTGTTGCCTATCCTAATCAACCCATTCCGACACTCGTGGAGTTTATGTCCACCATCCACGCGGCGGTTGATGAATATGGTTTGGGTCACCTTGATTTATTTTGTGAACCGGGGCGCGCCTTGGTTGCAGATGCTGGAACACTGATTGTGCGGGTTGAATTGCGCAAAGACAACGCACTCTATCTGAATGATGGGGTTTATGGCGGCATGGTGGAGGCCGCAAAGTTTCAAGGCGGTTTCATCTATCCCACCCGCATTATTCGCAAACCAGATCATGATGGCGACGATACAACGCTCAGCCCGTTCCGTTTCTGCGGCCCGACCTGTGACTCGGTTGATATGATGGCGGGGCCTTTCTTGCTCCCTGCTGATATTACCGAGGGTGATTGGATAGAAATTGGTCTAACAGGCGCGTATGGTGTTGCCTGCCGCACCAATTTCAACGGCTTCGGGAAGAGCCAGACAATTATTCTGTAAGCAAATCTTGAAGCAAGGCTTGCCCCAGCGCATAAAATATCCTACATCCTAGTATATGGAATTTACGATTGCCTCAATCATTGACAGTGGCCCTGTCCGCATTTTGCGGCTTGATCCGCATGGGGCAGAGTTGGGCTTTAAAGCAGGAAATTTTGCTATTCTACAATTCGGGGACTATCCACCACGTTCCTATTCTATTGCAACCCCGCCGAATATAAATTTCTTGGAGTTTCATATCAAAACAGGAGATACAGGCGCAGGTGCACAAGTTTCAAATTTGGAACTTGGCGATACCGTTATTTGTCATGGATTTGGCGGGAATTACCACCACCAATCCGACTGCAATCTTCCTTTGCTTTTGGTTGGTGGCGGGACAGGGCTCGCCCCGCTTATGGCGATTGCCACAGAACGTCTACAACAAAATCCTGACCACCCTATCCACCTTTATCATGGTGGGCGATATATTCCTGACCTTTATCTTGATAAACACTTGCGTGATATGGCGGATAAATTTCCGAACTTTGCCTATGTCCCCGTTTTATCTGACTATGAAGATGACGATAAACTCTATGGGTATGCTGGTGACCTGGCACTCACTTTTGTGAATGCGCCTTATCGCTTATATGCTGCGGGGCCTGTTGATATGCTACGCTCCACCGTGGGTCAGGCCTTAAAGATGGGAATATCTCCTGACCTGATACATTCTGACTTGGCTGAGCTGGACAAATAAATGACAGATATATCAAAAGATGGCGCATTAGGGCATTTGATTAAACAATTGGCAGGGCTTCCGGGACTTGGCCCCCGTTCTGCGCGGCGCGCAGCATTGCATTTGGTGTCACACAAAGAAACCACTCTCCGCATTCTTGCAAACGCATTGACCGAAGCCGCAGACAAAATCAAAACATGCCCCGTGTGCAGCAATTTGGATGATATGTCCCCCTGCCGCATTTGTTCCGACACACATCGTGACCACGGGTTGGTCTGCGTTGTATCGGGCGTTGCCGATTTATGGGCGATTGAACGCACGGGCGGGTATCGCGGTGTCTATCATATTCTGGGTGGAGTTTTATCTGCGCTTGACGGGATTTCAATGGCCGATTTATCGCTCGACCATTTAAAACATCGCGTGACCAATGCCACGCCACATCCTATCCATGAAATTATTCTGGCGCTCCCCGCAACTGTTGATGGTCAGGCAACCGCCCATGTGGTCATGGATATGTTATCAGAGAACCCTGTCAAAACATCACGCCTTGCCCATGGCATGCCTGTCGGCGGTGAACTGGATTATCTGGATGATGGGACAATCCTGACCGCGTTCCGCGCACGCGGTTGATTTTAAATCACTTTTCTCTTGAAAATTGGCGGTTTTTAGGGTTGTTTAGAGGACTTAACAACCTTAAAAGGCTTTACCATGTCTGACTCTGCTCTCGCACAAAATAATAACCCTATCGTGATTACTTTTCCCGATGGAAAAACCCGCGAGTATACCGCAGGGGTCACGGGGTATGAGATTGCAGATTCCATTGCGAAATCTCTGGCAAAAGCGGCAGTCGCTGTCAAAATCAATGGTGAATTATCCGATTTATCTTTGCCGATTACAGAGTCATCCACCATTGCAATTGTCAAACGTGAAGACGCAGAAGGGTTAGAACTTATCCGTCATGATGCCGCCCATGTGATGGCTGAGGCTGTTCAAAAATTATTCCCTGGAACACAGGTCACGATTGGCCCGACCGTTGAAAACGGATTTTATTACGATTTTTTCCGCAACCAACCGTTTACGACCGAAGATTTCGAAGCGATTGAGGCAGAGATGCGCCGCATTGTTGAGCGCGGCGATGCCTTTGTGCGTGAGGTGTGGAGCCGTGAAGACGCAATTGCGTATTTCAAAGCCAAAGGCGAGAATTTCAAAGTTGAACTGATTCAGGATTTACCGGGAACAGAAGATATTAAAATTTATAAACAAGGCGACTGGCTTGATTTGTGCCGTGGCCCGCACATGGCAAACACCAAACAAATTGGTACTGCATTTAAATTGATGAAGGTCGCTGGTGCTTATTGGCGCGGCGATTCCAACCGCCAGATGCTCACCCGTATTTATGCAACGGCGTGGCGCACACAAGAAGAGCTTCAGGCACACCTGACACAATTAGAGGAAGCAGAAAAACGTGACCACCGAAAACTCGGGCGCGAAATGGGTCTGTTCCATTTACAGGAAGAAGCCCATGGGTCTGTATTCTGGCATCCGAAAGGATATCAAATCTGGTTGGCCCTCGAATCCTATATGCGCCGCCGCTTGGTTGATGACGGATATAAAGAGGTCAAGACACCACAATTGATGGATTCCCGTTTCTGGGAAGCATCTGGTCACTGGGGCAAATACCGCGAAAATATGTTTGTTGTGCCTGATGTTGTGCCCAACACCGAAGAGGGCGGCAAAGTCTTTAAGGAAGACCCAAAACATTTCATGGCCTTAAAACCCATGAACTGCCCAGCGCACGTCCAGATTTTCAAACAAGGGATTAAATCATATCGTGACCTGCCACTGCGTCTGGCTGAGTTTGGATGCTGCCACAGGAACGAAGCCCACGGCGCATTGCACGGATTAATGCGTGTTCGCCAATTTACCCAAGATGATGCGCATATTTTCTGCCGCGAAGATCAGATTTTATCTGAAAGCGTTAAGTTCTGTGAACTCGCAAAGGCGGTTTATAAAGACCTTGGCTTTGATAATTATTCTATCAAACTGGAAACCCGTCCTGAAAACCGCATCGGATCAGATGAGTTGTGGGATAAGGCTGAAGGTGGGCTAAAAGACGCGCTCGAAAAACTCGGAATGGATTATACCATTTCACCAGGGGACGGCGCATTCTATGGCCCCAAGCTTGCCTTTATTGTCAAAGATGCCATTGGTCGTGAGTGGGGTTGTGCCACTATCCAATTGGACTTTAACTTGCCTGAGCGTCTGGATGCTGGATATACGGGCGAGGATGGAAACAAACATCGCCCTGTCATGCTTCACCGTGCCGTGCTCGGGTCTATTGAACGCTTTATCGGTATCCTGATTGAAAACTATGCTGGTAAACTCCCGATGTGGTTGATGCCGACCCAATGTGTCGTTGCCTCAATCACCAGTGATGCAGATAATTATGCCCGCGAAGTTCATGCCGATTTGAAAAAGCGCGGTATCCGTGCCGAGCTGGATTTGCGGAATGAAAAAATCAATTTGAAAGTCCGCGAACATTCCTTGCAAAAAATTCCCGCCTTGTTTGTGGTGGGTGCGCGGGAAGAAAATGACCGCACAGTTGCCATAAGAAGGCTGGGTTCGGACGGGCAACAGATTGTTTCCTTAGTCGAAGCCGCAGAAGCTCTTGCAACCGAAGCAAAACCACCGTATTAGTATTAACGATTTTAGGGTAAATTTATTCTATAATCATAATTGATAGAAAACTGAAACTTAACATTAGGAGCCTATTATCCGTAAGCCTAGCCCTCCCCCGTCCGCCACTGGACCAGTTCGCCGTGATCAAAACCGCGATCAACAACGCGATACAGATGGCGGTCTGCGCATTAATGAACAAATTCGAATTGAACGTGTCCGTCTGGTCGACCCAGAAGGCGAAATGATTGGTGTCGTCACCATCCGCGAAGCTCTGCGTCAGGCAGAAGAAGCCGGTCTTGATTTGGTAGAGATTTCTCCGAATGCTGATCCGCCCGTTTGCAAAATTCTCGACTACGGCAAATATAAATACGAACAACAGAAAAAAGCCTCTGAAGCCCGCAAAAAACAAAAAGTTGTCGAGGTCAAAGAGATTCAAATTCGCCCGATGATTGGTGACAATGATTACATGGTGAAGCTGAAAGCCGCGAAACGCTTCCTCGAAGAAGGGGACAAGGTTAAAGTTGTTCTGCGCTTCCGTGGACGTGAGATGGCCCACACCGAAATTGGTTTTGGATTGCTCAAAAAAATGATTGAAGATTTGGGCGCAACAGCCAAAGTTGAGTTTGAACCAAAAATGGAAGGCCGTCAGGTCATGATGGTTTT
>CAZVSN010000008.1:0-3671 GCA_964629455.1 uncultured Micavibrio sp.
TTGTTCAGTTTAGCTGTTCCCCCTATATATTTTAGACACGAAAAGGGTAGATTTCTCTACCCCTTATGTGTCTTTGGTTTTTGTTTTTGAGATTTATGCTGGCATTATGATGGTAGGTTTTGGTGCTTCAAGGACTGCTCCTTTATCAGCTAACATACTCATGTAATCAACTGTTTTAGAGTTGATAGCAAAAGTTTCAATAAATGCCATAATTTCTACTTGCTCTATAATGTAATAGTTCATCATGACTTCTGTCATTCTTCTTTCTTGTTTGTGAACCTTAGGGTTCCCGTTCTCATCTTGGCTAGGATTTTTTCTTTTTTCCGGATCACCATTGTCATCTAATTTGACAAACATGTTGTATTCATTCTTTTTGAATGCTGTAACAACTTCTAGTACTTTTTTATCCCTCCAATAGATTACATCTATGTATGGACAATCTGCCTTAGCAGGTATTAACCTGAAGCTTTTTTCGCTAGTCTCTGGTGAGAAAGGCACAGTCACCAGTAACATTGATTTTAAATCACTCATATTTCTTTTTTAGGGTTACAAATTACTACTTTTTGCATTCATAGGCAAATCTTTTATGCTTACAGTTAAAGTTTCTTGCTTTAGATCTAATTTAGAACAAAGTTCTTTTACTTCCCTTAGCAAAGATTCTTTTACTTGTATCATTTCAGCATACATTGAATAGTATTTTTCCGGATACAAAAAGCTTTCTATATAAGCATAGTTAGAATCTCTTTTGCCATAAAAGGCTTCAATTTTCTTCTTATATCCTCCACTTAATTCAGAATATTTACTTTCAATGATTTTCTTCCAGTCGCTGCCATATGAAGAGAAATCAAATACATATACGCCTTTATTATCTTCTACTTGTTTAAAATCATAAAAGAGTTTATTCTTGTATAGTTTTTCTTTCTCAAATTGTAAGAACTCAACATCATCTCGGAGATGATATAAACATATCAGTTTCATATCATGTCTTGAATAATGGCCGCTCCATTCCACATAAGTCTCTATAGGTGTAACACTTGCTCCTCTTTTTATCTCTAGGATTGGATAGAGGAATATCCTGCTTTTTTGAAAATAGTCTTTGTACAGAGATGTTATTGCCATAGTTATTATAAAATTACTTGGCCTGTCTCAAACTCGTAAGGTAAATTATACTTATTGTTTTTATAGTGCCACTCTGCTTCATCTAACTTTTTATTTAAAATATCAAGCCAAATAGCCATTGTAACTTTACTTACTTCAAAAGGGTAAACTTGTGTATACTTGTCTACTACTATAAAGTTAAAAACTATATTCCAATCAGCATTCATTATATCCTTTAGCATGTTTTTAACAAGCTTATGATAAATTGCTGCCTGAAGATTGTAGTTATAGTACTCAATAGTTTCTTTGAAGTCTGAGATGGTTTTACCAGTAGTCTTAAGGTCATTGATGTAAACGGTTTTGTTATCATAATCTACCTTAATATTATCTATAATACCTTTCAGTCCGAAAGCTCTACCTAATACACTACTCTCTAGAGACAGCTCTAGTTCATTGTATATTTTAGTGTTTTCCATCTCTGATCGGTATGTCCCAAGAAGATCAGTTACTTTACTGTCATTCTTAAGTACATCTACTGCTTCATTACATCTTTGTAGTGTCTCGCTATCTATTAGGTCTTTACTACCTTTTAGCTTTAAGAACTCAAAGTAACTGATATTTTCCTCTGTTATAATTTTTGCAAATCTCTGTGCATCTGTTTTAAGAGATTGGTGTAAGTTGATCTGTTTAAGTATCTCTAAAATATCTTTACCAAAATCATCCAGAGTACCTATTGTTCCAAAAGAACTAAGAACATGCTCCTTATGTTTTTCAAATATTTTATCAATAACTAGTCTTGAGTTGCCTGTGGGTAGATTGGATGGCAAAAGTATGAAATTTTTTTCAAAACTACCATCATCAAGCAACAAATTGTGAATAACTTTTCCATCTATAAGATAGCTATCCAGTTTTTCTTCCCTCTGTTGAAGGATGTAATGTTTATAATAGAGCTTAGGTGAGAATATTATTTTATTCAAGCCTGAATAACTTAAGTACAAAGGCTTGCTATAAAACTCTTTCTCTAGCTCTTGCGGTGATTTTACTGTTTCTGTCATAGATCTGTTATTTGTGTCTCCGTCATAGGATCAGCCACCGGGATTGCAGGAGTCTGTAAACTATCTGTTTCTTCTACTTCTTTTATAATCTCTTCTATTGGTGCTATACCTGTTGGTACAAAATATGTACTTACATTGGTTGCGCTCTCATCTAATAGTTCTTTAGCTTTTGCCATTACTATATTAAGATTGCTTCTTGTAAGTAATTTCTTGTCTTTTAATCTTTCTATAATATCATCAATATCTATACCACGAGTAGCATTAAGATTAAAGAACTTGAGAAAACTCTTAAAGTTAACATGAGTTTTGCTATCACAATTATAGATTAACTTATGATTATAATAGAAGAGCATCAATAGATATACAGCTGATTTCTGATAATCACAATTGGCCATAGCTTCCATAGCTACTCTATGATCATGAGTATCATTACTATTAAAAAGATTATTTACTCCCTGATACATTTCCTCATCAATTACTGTTCCTCCATCATTTAAAAGAGCAAGTAATGCATCAGAATGATAGATGTCTTTACCTTCTAATAAAGCAAAATTTGCTTTTTGTTCAGCTGACATAGTATATATTTTCGTTCTTCTTCCATTATCTTCACAGTTTGGTACTAACTCATTATTATTATCATCGGTATCACCCGGTTCAACAATATCTAGTTTATACTTACCAATACCATGGTTTTGAAAAGTATAGGTATCCTGTAAAATAATAGCAGAATCAGGATGATTAGCAAGGTCACTTATAAGCTTTACATAACGAACATCTCCTACTTTTGTAGCCTTCTTTAAATAATCAAGAAAATACTGTCTATGCATAAATGTTGTAGAAAATTCATAATCATAATATATTGCACCATCATTTGCTGTATCCGGATGCATAAAAAATACATCAGCAGTTTCTTTAGCTTTTGCTATAGATATTTTATGTTTATCACAGAATGCCTTAAGCTTAAATCTTGGAATATTGCTATCAGGATATATGAATAACCTTTGTTTGGCTATAGGAGTATACTTTTTCTTTAATCCTTCTAAAGGATTATCTTTAAATACTTCATCTTCATAATACTCTATTTTTCCTGTATCAATATCTAAGTCTTTAATTCGCAGCATCGTTCTGCCTTGTGGTTTAATCATCGTCATATTTCTTAAGATTAATTGGGGTTTTTGTAAATGCAAAATCTTTATACTTATCCTTAATTGTGAGCTCTACATCATAGAAAACATTCGATACTTTATTTGCAGCTTCTTTTATTATCTCTTCCTCTAGTGTTTGATATATCTCAGAAGTAAGCCAATCTTTACCTGCTAAGTGGTTAGCAAATCTTGTAGAAGTAAGATGAGCAATATAGAATAGTTGAGACTTATCTCTAAAAGAACGGCTAGCCTTAGTTCTAAGATTAACCATATTATGTGAGCCATGCCTAGCTAGTTTCCATATCCAATAGATAGACTTTTGGATATCACAAGTATTAAGAATAAGTTGGGCCATCTTGTGATTACCCTCATC
>CAZVSN010000008.1:3771-31543 GCA_964629455.1 uncultured Micavibrio sp.
TTCATTGCCATTTTAACAACATCTGCATTAAGCATAAGCTTCTGAAACTTTTGCTTGTTTGCATTTATAATTTTCTTTATGATAATATACTTAAGATCATTGGTGAAGATATCATCTGTAGCATAGCGAATCAATCTATCCGTAACCTTTTGGTTAATAACATTATTTTCTGCATAGTGGATGGTATAGTTAATTAACCTTGTGGCTAATACACTAGCAATATCTGCGCGATACTGTGGACCAACTCCAATACATGATCTGATCTCTCCTATAACATACGGTTCATTATCATGAAGTAACATATCCTTAGGAGTAACTAATTTATCCAATTTATTATTGATAAATGTAGTAAACATAGTACTGAACTCAGGACTAGTAGTACCTTCACCTAACTGCTGAATCAAAGGAAGTTCAGTTGAGAATTCCTTTATTGACATCAAGCTATTGAAGAACATAGTTGCAGTTCTTGCATTAATATCTTTGTTCTTTTCCAACAGTTCAGGGTGTAATAACAGGAAGTTAACACAGCGACCATCAATACCTGTCTTCTCAGCCCATCTTGCCCATACTTCAACATTAAACTTATAGTTTACATTGATTACACGAGTCTTTTGAGCATTATCTAATGCAGATACACTATATTCACCATTATCTGGATTAGAAGTTAATAGCACAAATGAACCAGCCGGTAACTTCCAGTTATTGTAACTTTGGTTTTCCAACAATGTCATAGTTGCTTGAATGAACTTCTCAGAAGCTCTACTATAATCATCCAATAACAAGATCAATGGTTTGTCTTTACCTTGGATCCATTCTGGAGCAGCATGAGTCATGCGCTTCTCACCAGTTGGTCTGTATCCAGCAGTGATATATTGAGGAATTGAACCCTCTACTACCCACTTTTTAGTAGTGTTATCTTTACTGATCACCTCATGTTCTTTACAAGGATAACCTACTAAGTCAGATACGTCTTCTAACTCAGCTAAATTTTTCCTTATAACTTCCATATCCAATTCTTTGGCAAGTTGTAATACAGTTGAAGTCTTTCCTCCTCCTGCTTCACCTTCAATGTTTACAGTTTGTGCAGGAAGGTGTCTGCTTATTAGCAGTTGATTATTGTTATGAATATAAGTTAAGAACCCTTTTAGTTCTTCTGCGTTTAAATTGATCTTTTGTGACATATTAATTTAATTTGATTTTAAGACCCTTACAAAGTCTCTGTTTTTTAATTGCTTGATGTACTGCCTGAATAGATATGTTTAAATGTTTAGCTAAATTATTAATGTTTTGCCAAGAAGTAATATTTCCACTTTTATCAATCACTAATATTTGATTGTACTTATATGGTTTTCTATTTCTTGAAGTCAAAGGAGTTATTTTATCAACCTTAACCCTACTCCACAAATATCCAGCAGATGATTTAATTTTTCCATTAGCAGCTACGCCTATAGCTGTATCATTTCCGTTTACTGCTTTAGCAGCCTCTGTTGCGCAAGAAAATTCTTTAATAAAATCACCAGCTAAGTTATACTGATATACAATTCTAGCAGCAGGATTTTTTGATCCTGCTAATTTACCAAGCATTGCTTTACCAATTTTATCTTTAGTACTTTGAGATTTTACTTTACAAGTAGGATCTTGTTCAACATTTATCTTAGGAGAAAGACTTCTAATATAGAAGCCTTCTCTTTCTATGTAATTATCACAATATTCAAGAATATCATACTTAAAAGCTATTTCACCATACTTATTATACAATCTTTGTAGAAATAAATTATAGTGATTTCCTTTTTTTAAAGAATTATGATGTTCTTTTAATCTTACATATAAGTTTTTACTACTTCCTATATAAGAATATTTTTTAAATTGCAATATGTAAACTCCAGGTTTATTAATCAAGTCTTTAAATTTAAGTCTATCTAAAATATTTTTCATGTTACAAATATACAACTTATAACTGAACTAGCCTTAAAAACTTAATTCAACTTGATCTTTAAACCCTGCAAATCTTCATTAATGTTAGACTTTGATGAATGTACCCATAATACCGGGCCCCGGCATTTGTCAGGAGCTGATGCTTCTCCATCTGTTAGATAGATTAAGCAATTAAACTTTCTGAAATTTGCATCATAATAATCCGTTACTGGATGGAAGCTTGTGCCTCCTCTACCATGGACTTTAAAGTCTTCCTTAGGATTGAACTTACCTATGTTAGATATTGCAGTATCACACTGAACTATTATTACTTCGGTACCTGTTCTAGAGATATGATTAATCTCACCTAGGAATTCTTTAAGTTCATTTGTACTTACGGATCCTGAAGTATCTATTGCTACTAGGATTTTTCTTCTTTCTTTGTGCTTAAGTCCAGGATTATCTAAGAATCTGAAGTTAGGTTTTGACTTGGACATTTTGGTGAAGGTTTTTATACTACCTCCTACAAAGCGTCTTAGATAACCCTTCCAGTTAAACTTAGGTGGTTCTAGCTTAGTGATCCTTTCTAGGATCTCTGCCATCTCACTAGGAACCGTGCCACGGCTCTTTTGAACCTGCTCAGATACCTCTTTAAGTATGTGAGCTGTCTGACTATTGATAAGCTTCTTTGTAGCTTCATCTAAGTTATCAAACTCTTCCCAAGTACTGTGATCCGGTAATTGAACTTCCATCTGTCCTCCACCTTTACCTCTTACCTTTACTGTCTTTCCCTTACCTTTACCATCTCCATCAGGATCACCATCTCCCATTCCTATACCCATAGCAGAAGCTGCAAGCATAGCATTAAGATTAGGACAATTGCCAGCTTTCTTACCCTGCATTAATTTATCATAATAATACTTGGTACCTTTCTTTGGTTCAAGCTTTAGTTCCGGATAAGTCTCTGGTAGTTGTGGTCCTGGTGGTAGCAAATCCTTATCAATATACTGATTGATCTCAATGTCCATTGCTATATTAGCAATTTCCTTATCCGTGAGATGATCATAATCAGTAATATGAAAGAATGCTATATGCAATCATTTGTGTTAACTTACACTTTCATGTAAGATCAGACTATCCCTTTACCCTATTAGGGTAGGTTATTATAGTCGTTGAACCTCTTTCTTGGTGTATTCTAATAATTTAATTATCCAAGAAATTTGGCTGCAGATTATCCAATTTTTATCACTTTTACTATACCACTGTAATTAGCAGTGCCCTAATCTATATTACTATGATTAGTTAGTGGATAAAACTTAAGGAACTTCCCGCAATTTAAACCTTTTTTACATGTACATTACTGCACAAGGAGCCCTTTGAGCTCGTGCTTTAGTAAGCCCATGTGTTGATTAGCACTCAGACTTTCCCAAAAATTTTCATTTAAGTATAGCTGATAGTTTACCCCTTGTCTACTTACGCTGGCTGTTGGTACAACTTTATTATTCCATTGCTTATTCAGCATAATCAGGAATAATCCATAGAAGGGTTCTTTCAGCATTAGATCTTTACTGGCCTTTGCCAGTTCATCTGTTTTATTGCTCATCTTCCTTAATTTTAAAATTGATCTCTACATGCTCCACTAGAGGTATTAACATTAGAGCTTTCTCTACATCTTTAAGATATCTTCTTAAGTATATTATTTTTCCTTCTTTATTTATGTTATTTGGTGCTTTTACAAAAAGATTGTAAACATGCTTAAAATCAGGTATTGAAGGAATACCATGGTAATTATGATATTGCACAATAGTTGGACAATGCATTTCCCATGCGCTAAATTCCCAGCCGGATTCCTTCCTTAGAAGTGCTGTTTGTAAAAGATTTTGAGAAAGATCTACTTGATTTAATATATTAAATGCTAGTAATGCGTCCTCTTCCGAGGCCATAAGCATTTTGAGCAAGCTTTCATATTGAGATTCATTTATGATTGTTATTTTTTCATCCTTGTTCATGTTTTTTCTGTTTGTAAAAAGAGCCTAGAATATTCCCATTAAGGAATTTGTCATCCTCCAATACCTCATATTTAAACTGATGCTTTACCTCCTGGTAAGTTAATTCAGTTTTGCTATAACATATTTTGAGCATGGTTCTCTTCATTAATACTCCGTCTTGCTGTGCTTTCTTAAGCACTTCATTACTACTATAGTAATTATTATATGCGGTCTTAGCCACATGTTCATACTGCTTCTTCCTCTTATCCTTAGGTAGATTCTTCTTACTCAGCTTCTTTTTCACAAGAGCTTGGAAGTTCTTCTTACCTATGTAAGCTACAGATTTACCATCTATGATAGCTTCTATCATGTAGATAAATCCTATAGCTCCTGGAGGAATATCTTCATCTCTAAATGGTTTACCCTGATATATCCAACTCATTAGTCTTCAATTAAATCTTTGATCTTATTGATGTTAGCTAAGATATATCTTACATCTTTGGGATGATCTCTGAACCATCTTTTTATATCTGAATAGATAATAGCTTCTGCTATATAATCAGAGTCACTTGTTTGACAACAGTGCTCCAAGTTGTCTATACAAATATTAATGTTCTGATTGATGGCGTCTGCTTCCTTTTCAAAGATACACTCATCCTCTGATTTATATGCTTTAATTATTTCTACTTTCATAGTTCTGAAATTTTTTGATTAATACATTCTTCTGCTACGGTCCAGTTTTCAGGATCTTTTGAATCCATCATTGATAGCAATCTTCCTGCCTCCTTGAAGTCTATTTTTCCGGCACTTGTTAGTAGTTGAATCTTAGACATAAATTTTAGATAGTGTCCAAGTTCCATTTTTGTACCAACAGGTATAGCACCTTCTAATCGAACTTGTTTAGTGTTACTAGGTGTGTTAATACTCATTCCTGTATGACTGCTGGAGTTAATACTTCTTTTAATAATGGTGTAAGAGTTTCTCTAACTTTTGTTAGTGTAGTATCTCTTACAGAATCTGATAAGTCCTTAGACATAGGTAATACTACATAAGGCAGTTCATATTTCTCTTCATACTTCTTCATTGATTCTAATCCTGCAGGATCATTATCAAATAAAGTACAAATAGATTTATACTTGTGTTTAAGCGCTATTATTACATGCTCTTGTATCATAGTATTCTCACTGTCCGGCGCGATAGCTTCTGCATTATTATATCCTAGCTTCTTAAAAGCCATGATATCCTTTAGAGAACTGCAGATAATCAAATACGGTACCTTCATTGTGAGTTGATCCATGCCTTGGATATAGTCCTGTACTTTGATAAATTTATAATCCTTTACTAGTGGATGATAAATCTTATATAGAGTTCCATCTTTGCGGAAGTAACCATACATATTAGTACTCTTTATTACTTGTTCTACAATCTCACCATTTTCATCTTCTTTTTGAAGTTTATATTCTGATAATGCTGTAACATTATAGAATTCTAGCAGCTTGGAATTAATATGAAATTTACCCCAATACTTTTCATCAAAGTTACTCCAAGATCTTGTAGTAAAATCTACTACCTTATACTTGGATCTCTTCTTGAAATTTCTCATCTCATAGCCGTCTTTGCTATTAAGTAGAAAGCTATTGTAGTCTTCAATTATCTTATGAGCTGTTTCACCTCTTGTAGTTAATTTAGGAGTAGTAATCTCCATTACAAGATTGATTGCATCTCCGGATTTCCCTGTTGAGAAATCCTTATACTTATAAGTATTATTAGATGCATAATATATACACATTGAGGGAGTTCTTTCATTCTTATTGAACACAGACTTTATCTTTACATCCTGACCAGTTAACTTTTCCTGCAGTTGTAAATAGTGTTCAAATATCCATTCTCTTGGAACCTCTGTTATGTCTGTAATTAATAATTTGGTTCTTAACATATTGGCCTATCAAAAATTAGTAATCTAGTTGTCCCATTGATATTAAGTAGTACAGGGTACCCTTTTTCAGTACAATGTTTTAACTGTTTATCTGTATAATAAAATTTGTAAAGATCAGATATGCCAATATCCCAGATGGACATTGTTCCATATCTTATATATCTTAAAACAATTTTTTTTACATCATGCTCTCTTAATACTAGTTTTTTTCATAATCTAATAGTTTCATGATGATTGAAGTTTAAACAAAAGGGGAGCTATATTTACCCCCCTTTTTTAATTTATAATTCAAAATTCTGAGCAGCTCCTGCCTCTCCAAATCCTTCAACTTTTTCTTCTTTCTTTCTGCGAATATGCTCTTCAGGATTATACTTAATAAGCTTAGATACTTGTACATCATCTTTCTCAATAGGTGTTCCTTCTTTAGAATATTTAGGTAAGAACAATTCATGGGCTTTGTAGCCTCCACGGTTGGTATATTCCTTGCCGCCAATACAGAATCTGTAGAATACTTCACCAAAAGGTCTTTCTTGATTAAATGCACTATAAATAGATTCAATTGTATCATGTTTTTCATCTTGATCATTGAACCACTTTATACATCCAAGACTTGTACATAGTTGTTTAAGAAATTTCATCATTTCTTTATTTCTATCTACAGGTACTCCGGATTTGGTTTCACCATCAGCAAATGCCCATTCTGTAGCTTTTACATTCCCTACTTTACCTTTGTGGCGTCCTAAGGACTCATTATTTTTATCAATAAAAAAGCCTTCAAAGCCTTCTCCTTGATCTTCACCTTCAAGATGAAGCATTACGTTATATGCTCCTGCCTTAAACTTGAACTCCTCTAAAGTTATTCCGGTTATTTTACATAAATTTATTCCAGGTTCTAATGTCTTTGACACTCCACCATCTCCATCAGTCTTGATGTTCTTTGTGCTTAATTTACTCATATTCTTGTTGTTTAGATTATTTTACTTCTGTATGGGTTATATCAATTATCTCTTTAATTGTACCATCTTCATTTCTCTTTACTGCAGTTTCTGGTACATTGAAGCTATCAGTCAGCTCTTCTGTCATATACAAGCCTAATAACAAATCAGCACCAATACGGTTGGCACCCTTTGCTAAGCATCTTGCATATAGCATTTCTTTTGGCATGCGCTTCCAGTTATCTTTGGTATTTAAACCTTGACCTGTTGCATCTTGCCAAGTGAATGTACATGCTTCTTCTACACCATCTCTCATAAAGACAATAGTGGTTCTTCTATCCATAGGATTTTCTGCAATATCTTTTCTGATATCACTTGTTGAACCATCCTTGTAAACATATACACCATCTTCTTTAGTATAGAATTTTACCCCACCTTTTCTTAGTAAAGCCCCAGTTGCTTTTGCACTTAAGCTTAACTTACCTTGGATAGGAATGATGTAATGAAATGCTTGCATAGTAGGGAATCCTAGTTCCTTACCCATCTGCGCGATAGTGAATGCATCTTCTACAGTCTTAATATGACTTGGTAGTTTTTTTGATTCAATGAGAGTTGAAAGAAAAGTCTTTAACTCTTCATTGTTTGCTGTTGTTAATTCTTGATTACCCATTACTTATTTTTTATTATATGATTTAACCATTCTTTGTTGCTCACTGGTTTACCCAATATGATTGCTGTCAGATCTCTGATAGTCATATCATTGATTGGCGGATCAGTTTCGGGATTAGGTAAGCTAAAATCCAAAGCAGGTTTTAATTTAATTTCTTTCTCTGTAGTTATACTAGCCTCTGGGCTATATTTCTTTATTACTTTAAGCTCCTCTACGGGAACTAAGTATCTCACATGACCTGTACCTTCTGTAGGCTCGGTTTTCTCATACTCTTCTTCAAAATGTGGATTGAACTTCCATAAATATAAAGTTCTTTCCGGATCTTCGGGAACATTGTTTCTGTCTGTAAATTCTAGGTATACATCTTGTCCTTTGCTTATTTCACTATAGAAAAAGCTTACAAACAATTCTGTTTTACCTGATGGCCTGTAGGCCAATTTAGGGATTAGTGAATAATCACTTACTCCCAGATTTGCTAGAGTAGCCTTATGAAACTCTTTAATTTTCTTAAGATTCTCTTTCTTGTCTTCTGGACTGCTTACTGTTGGTATACTCATGTTCTTATCCTTCTTTCTTGTCTTGCTGGAGTTGGTATCTCCACAATATTCATCTTCTCAAATTCTGTTCTGAAGAACCCTATACCGGTTTCTCCATTCCTACATTTTAAAAAGTGCATGGCCAAGATTGTAGGATCCTGGTTAATGATGTATCTTTCTACACCGTAGTATGTAAGCTTTTGCTTACCCGGTCTGTTAAGACCTATTAAAGTATCTGCATGTTGCAATAATGCATCTGATCCAAATATATCTGAATCAAGAATAAAGTTTCCATACTTACCATCTTCATTCCTTTCTGGGGCATCAATATTTCTATTGAGCTGACTAAGAATAATAAATGCTATTGGATACTTTCTTTTAAGTGCTGTTACAGTTTTTCCTAAGGCTTTTAGCATACTCATATCATCACCATAAGGACTATTATCTAATAATAATGAGTGATCCAGAGTTACTATAGTGTTCTTATACTTTGTTACAAACTCATCTTTTTGTGTAGTAGGATTCCTTTCTTTTACCTGAAAAGAATGTGCCTTCATGTAATCTTCTATTGTTTCTTTAAACTCCATTACATTACATGATTCTTCCACTACATCAATTGGAAACTGAAGTTTATTTTTGGCATAAAGTTTACATCTTTCAAAGTCTGCATCTGATAATACGCCATCAGCACTACACAAGTATTTGTAACTTACTTGTAAATTCTGAGAATATTCTCTTATAGCAGAGTTCTTACCAAGCATCTCAAACTGAAACTCTAATACCCGAAAAGGCATTAATGGATTAAGTTTAAATGCTCCATTTATAATTAAATCTTTGATTAATGTTTTACCTGTTGCCGGTCTGGCACCTATTACTGTAGTGCTATGCCATTCAATCCCATTTGTAGTTGCATCATTGAATTTTTGCCACGGAGTCTTGATACTTGTAATCTTCCCAGTTTGCCTACCTTGTAAATAAGACAAGGATTCTATAAAGGCCTCTCTCTGAGTCTTCCACTTTGTTGGTTTTGTCATGTGACTGCTTGTTTATCGCGGGATAACAAATATAGCTTTTTACTTCTATAATTGCAAGTTTTTAGAAGGTTTTTTCAATGAATTTTGGATCATCTCTATCTTCCCCATTCTTAATTAATTCACAGTATCCTGCTAAATCTGATATCCAGCTCTTATCCTGATCTTGTTTTCTAATAAAGTACCTTGAAGTCCGGGTATACTTATAACCTTTCTTCTCCTCTTCTTCTATGTAATATGCTGCTGCTGCGTGTATTACATCCCAAGTATAGTCATATTCCTTAAAGAATTCTCTAAATGCTACTATAATTTCCTTGATAGGTGATCTTGCCGGTTTATTACTTGGCAATTTCATCTTAGGAAATATCTCATTGTACTTCAATGCATTAGCTTCAAAGTCCTGACCCATGAGCATATTATTAGATTTCTTTACCTGTACTCCAAAATAGCTTTCTATCTTACTAATAAGACTAAGAGCCTTAGGTTGAGGTTGATAGTTAAATGAACCATTTGTATCCGGATATGGTATAAGATATTCCATAGTTGTTAATACGCGAAGTTCTTGGTGCATATTTATAAGAGGTGCTGTTATTCCTTGATTTATACACCATAACAGATAGAATTGATTAGGAGTTAATTTGGCTTCAGCTATATTGTTAAATATCACTTCTATGCCCATTTTACTTTTTACCATACTATTTCTTCATTAAATTGTTTCTTTACTTGCTCATTGATCTTGTTAAAGATATCATTACAATCCCATCTTTCTAAATCTTGATATGCTGCGGATGCTGGGTGACTGGCAATTAGCTTTGGGTTGTTATCTGATACATTATCAGACCATTCCTGAGCTTTCTTACCAAAGTATGCATATACGGTACCTTGATGATTGATATCAAGATAATCAAATAGAAAAGATAAGAAGGGTTTCCATATCTGATAATGGGTACCTGTTTTGGTAAGTTGTGTTGTGAGAGCGCAGTTTAGTAGTAATACGCCTTGATTAGACCATCTTTTAAGATCTGGGTCCCATGTATATCCATTTGGATAAACAGTCTCCTCTAATGCCTTAAAAATGTACTTTAAAGAAGGCTGTGGCGTATTTGTGTTACTACACGAGAATGCCAGTCCATCTGCTACCGGGAATCTACTTACTTCTCTGACCATTCCATCCTTACCTTCTCTGACTGTTTGTGGTCCTTGAGCATATGGATCCTGACCTAGGATTACTACCTTTAATTTATCTACAGGACATTCTTCAAATGCTCTAAATACTTGTTTAAGTACTGGAGTGAACCTTTTTCCTTCCTTAGCTTCTGCTAAGAGTTGAGCCATTATCTTATCAAAGTCACTGCTGAGTAGAAAACTTTTTAGTTTATCTCCCCAGCCAGATGGCTTTAAATTTTCATATAGCTTTGTTTTTACTTCATCAATATTTATAGTATCTAATACACTCATAATTTGTATATTTGTTGTATGGCTAAAATTAAATACCAAGCTCTTCCAAAAGATGCTATTGTTGACATTCAGATATCAGGAACATTCTACATGAGAATGGTTGATTTATTATCCGCTTTAGGTGAATCAGTTGGAATAGATGAATTTAAAAGAGTGCTTACTAAGCTAAAGGAAAATAATCCTGCTGAAAGTTTATTTGAGTTCAATGTGCATACTCTTATGGCATTAATTTATGAGGTAGAGAAGCAAGCAATTGCCCAAAATAAATGTAAAGAGGAAGAAATGGAAGTTCCTGATGAGCCTGTACCTAGCGGCAATTAAACCAAGGTAAGTTCTTAGTAGGATCTACTAATCCCATTTGAATAGCATGAATCTGATTCTCAGATCTAGTTACCCACTCAAGATTATCAATAGTATTGTTTGTCTTTATACCATCAATATGATTAACCTGATCTTTATTCTCAGGATTTGGTATAAAAGCAATAGCTACTAACCTATGAATAGTACACTGTTTAGCAAGTTTAGTACCTGGTAGTTTAAGACCAACTTTCATATAGCCTGAATTCACCATGTGTGTTTTCATTATACATTCTGTAGTCATAAAAACATTTCCATGAATAACTTTTTTACTAAACCTCATTAAACTTTTAACTCTTCCCAAATTACTTATTTCATAGATTCCCTCAAAACCCTTGATTGGTTTCCATATCTCATTTGCAAGAGATTCAACTTTTATAGGTTGCCTATTTCTCTTTCTAGTGATATTAAAGTTATAGCAAGATTTACACTTACTTCTTCTTATTGGAGAATTATCTACTTTATACTTGTATATTTGAAAATCGGACTCATCTTTTAATGAACCACATTGCATACATTGTTTCATGCTACAAATATAGTAAATAATTCTTATTATATCACCTTAAGTTACAACCTACCATATCTCCTAACTTAACTAAAGCCTCTATTACAAAACCTAGGTCTTCTTTAGAAGCTTTCCCAAAGCTTTTACACTTTGTTATTATCTCTCCGTCAACATTCTTCTTGAAGCAGAATCCTGCTCTTACCTTGATTAGGTCTTTTATATCTTCAAAATCATTACCTGTTTCTTTTGCTATTTCCCTAATACATTTGTGTATCTTAGCTAGCTGAGCTAGAGTTCCATCATCTTTGTTTGCATCAAAAAATACATCTGCTGTTTGTCCCGGCATCAGATTATCTACAAATAACTTATAGATTTTCTCATCTGCCGGGTTTACATAGACCATTTTATCTTCTACCTTTTTTAAGGTAGTAGTGAACATATTATCTTTTTGTTTCGTCATTCTTCAAAGACTTTTTCCATGCTGCTTTTGCAGCTTTAGCTTGTTCTTTTTCTTGTTGAGTTTTCTTAAATCTTGTAGCAATGTGTAAGTTATGCTCTTCTTTGGTTAGTGGTTTTTCTTCCATATTATAATTTGATATTTTTTCTCTTGCACCATTCTACACAGTAGGTAGCACTAATTCGGTGAAAAGCTGCGATATCTACATCATCAAGAGCCTTACTTAAGGCGAATAACATAGATCCATCAGCTTGTGTAGCCATTAATTCTTTTCTCAACTTCTTCCAGACTGGCATCATCCAGTCCCAAGATAGGTGAAATCTAAGGTCTTCAGGACCCATAAGGTGAAATTCTTCATCCATTAAATTACTAAAAAAAGGTCTGAGTGTGGATGGTCCGCCAAGAAATGCGGTTATCGCGTTATTTTGTTGCGCCAATGAGAGCTCCATTTACTAATATTCTTTTAAGGTTTAATATTGTGCCGGGTACAATTTGTATAAAATCCCAGCTTTTTTCTCTTCTATAAGGTTTAAAATCATTCAATATCTTAATTCTAAGAATTAATTCATTTGTATCTTGATCATACACGATATTTACAGGGATTATCCTGCTTTGTAGAGTCTTCTCCCACCAATAGCCGGATTTATCATCTAGCCATTTTTTGTGAAAACCCACCTGTTTAATGATTACCTCGTTTAGAGGTTTGTTAGTCAGCTTTGACTGTTTCTTTGTTTTCTTTATGCTCATATTCTTCTTTTGCTTCTTTTAATAATTCATTTAATTCAAGTTCTGCTATTACTTTGTTGTTGAGAATAACAGCAAATCTGTTAGCTGCATAAGTTAAATAAGGAGCACAGCCATCAAGATTCACTTCAGCTAAATGAAATCCTATTTTACCGCCTTGTACAAGCATTTTTCCTACTTTAATCACTGTATAAAGTTTACCTTTCTGTATCCACTGACTTAGTGGTATATCTGAAGGTCTATCTGCATCATTGATGCATAGGGCTTTAAACGGTATCTCCATCTTCTTTTATTTCTTCATGATCAATATCTTGGACAGGATTGTAATCTGGATGCCATTGATGATCTGTAGATTCTTCAGGAACAAAGTGTCCTTTTTCTTTAGCAGCAGCTCTTAATGCTTTGTGATAGCTTTCTTCATCACCTTCGTGAACACTTATTGATCCTACACCCATAGGTATAAAATCTTCATCACAAATTCTCAGATCTACTGTTAAGAATAACTTCTCAGTTTCTCCATCTTTGGATTTAATTAATTCTGCAGGAAGAGTCATAAACTTGAGTCTCTGATCTCCTATTTTTAGTGCGGTTACAGCCATATTAGTTTTTCTTTATTGTTACTTTATAAATTGTGTAATTTGCCATAGGCCTAAGATCAATCTCCTCTGCGGTGATAAGCTTGTGCTTATGTTGAGGAGGTGTTAAAGTTTTAAATGTTGTAAGCATGGGTGTATTTTTGTAATCCCATATTTTTAACCATTTGATACTTTTGAAATTCTTTACCGGAGTTACAAGATCATAAGGCTTTGAATTCTGCATCAGGGAATATTCTTCTTGTTTTGTCATTAGGTAAAAGTAATAAATTTAACTTGCTTGTACAACTGCTTCACAATAAATACATCTCCATAAAGGTGTACCTAAATACATACCAGATTTTGGAATCTTTTGAAAGTTATGCATAGAACAAGTCTGCTGCCTATAATTCCATTCTCTATCCCTTAATTCTTTGATATACTTTATCCAATTCTTAGACTGACTATTTGTATGCACATTCTCATGCTTCTTAGCACAAGCGCTACAGTATCCAGCTTCTTCCTTTTCATCATCTCCATTGAATACATTGTGACAATGAGCACATACCCACATATCATTTACTTTGATCATTTTTTTACATTCTTTAAAATAAATTCTTTCCATTGGTTACCTGTCCAATCAAGACTTCTTAATCCTGTAGAAACAAGTTTACTATCTATGTATATGTCCCATTTACCACCCCACTTTACTGGCCAGCCAGCAGGTAAGTTCTCATCAAGTATGACTCTTCTTATCAACCGACTGCTCCTTAATGGAGTATTCATGGGAGTGTTCCAGACTTTTTCCATTTTTTACTATTTCTATTAGTTTCTTAAGACACTCTAGTTCTGCTTCTTCATAAGTATAAAAGTCTTCTTCATATAATTTACCCAAAGACTCACCAGGTTTTGTAATATGCCATTGCCAAGACTCTTGGCTTATAGATGTAATAGTAGAATGTAGATTATACTTCTCTCTAAACCATCTCAAAACCAAAGCCTGTTCTGAAATTCTTTCAGCACTATTTAATGGTAAATCATCTAATTCTTCTATTGTAGTAGCAGAATAATGTATGTAACCAAGTTTATTTAATTCTTTAAATATTTTCATTATTACCCAAGTTTTAAAATTTTAGCTATTTGTATAATATCGTCATGCTTAATTTCTTTACAACCTACTTTAAGCCCATTAGGTTTACAATCCCAAGTTGACTCTATATCAGAAGAAAATTGTTTTAACACACTTACACCATGAAATTCTTTTTGATATTCTAAATACTTAGTAATATTTTTATGAATACAAATTAAATCTTTCCAGACGTTTACGAAATAATAACATTTATATTGTCCTATAAGTATTTGACCGTCACAAAAAGAATGTAAATCATAATAAGTTATTTCATCTTTAGTAGCTAATCTTTTCCAAGTATTAGGATTATTATTAACAGCTTCTATTGAAGCATAATTAGGTCTCCATTCTTTTTGATAATCATTTTTATAAACAACAGTAGTATAAGCTTTCTTTTCTCCTTCATGCCAAACCCAATCACCTACTTTAAAATTATTTATGGGTTTTTCTATAACTTCAAAAAACTGACTTAAATCAATATCATGATAATCATTTTTATACCCTTTGATTAAATAATTAATTACAAATTCCTCTGAATTATCTTTGTTAATAAGATATTCATATTTTTTTCTAAACTCTTCGATTGATAAAATAGAATATTTTTTATCAAAAGGAGTATCTACTAGTATTTTTATATTATATTGAAACATTTTCATTTGTTATGTATTTAAAAGTGAATCCACCACATTGTTTTTGTTTACCTTTACAGCATCTAATAAAGTCTTCTATTAACCTTGTCCAAATGTAGCCATCTTTGTTTCTATAAAGACACATATAAATTATTGCTTCTACCCAGTTATTATTTACCTTAACTTTGGTTTTAAGTAATTTAAGATATAGTTTTTTATTCTTAACATGTCTAACTAACTTCATCACTCTTCAATTTTTGCGGTTAAACCATTCTCCAGTAGGGCTTCACAGATAGGCTTTAGCTTATCATATGAGCCATGCTTTATATCACACTTGCCGTTGTTGTGTACTATTATAGAACATTGGTGAGCTTGCTCTACAGAATGACCACAATACTTAGTTAAACATGATATTACATGGTCAAAAGTATTGTGATCATCATTATAGAGTATTATTGCTTTAGTAGGACTTACCAATTCATTTATGGCATGTTCTACATCCTTGTCCACTTCTGGTTCTAGTACTTCTAATTCTTCAATCATTTGTCCATTCAATTTTAGTTTGATCGTAATCTTCTAAGGCTTTCTTTACCCAGGCTTCATCAATAGTATCTTCATAACATAGTACATGTACTGTACACTTGTCATCCGGCATTAACCTTAATAACCTACCTCTAGGTTATACATTTGTCCAACAAAAGCCTTTAATGTTGAACTCTTACATTTCTGTAAGGATCGGACTATATCTTTATTTGCATAGGTTAGTCTATAACCTTTTACTTCTTTATTCATTTTTAGCATATTACTTACACAAGATCTAGATAATCCCGTAAAGACTGAAACTTCTCTAACACTCTCTGTTATAGTTAGTATAGAACTACTATTATTTAGTACAATAATGGGTTTACTAGTAATATTTAGTAATCCTTTTTTGTCTTTCATAATATTATTAGAAAGTTGTCTTTCACTAAGAGCTTTTCTTTGAGCATCCGTTATGTTTATTCTAGGTTTTACCGGATATTTATCAAAAGCTTCTCCATGGATTCTCCATACATAACCAAAAGCTGTAAGTCTACCTCTTTTGCCTTTAGTAGCCTGTGCAATTTTTCCATCATAACCATCTTTTCCTTTAACTGAAAGAGCTGCTGCAGAAATACTATCAAAAGTATTTATCAATACACCATCTTTGGTATATTGATCAACTTTTGTTCTTCTAGTTTCAAGATAAGCTTGAGTGAATTTATACTCTCGTATACCATCTCCACCAGCTGTACTATTTACTAGATTTGTATAAGATTTTATAGCACTTATCTCTGCTCGTTTTGCTTCTTCTGCTGTATCAAACTCTGCTATTAAACCTATAGTAGGTAAAAGATTCTTATCTAATAAAGATTTTATCCAGCAGTGTCTACGATGTCTTGCTTTTTTGTTTTTAAATGCTTGTTTACAAGATGCTATATGACCAGATAACCGGTAACTTAACTTTTGTTTAGTTATACCTATATATCTGATACCAGAAGCATCATTTAATGAATAAAGTTTATATCTTTTATCTTCCATATCTCTGTGTATTATACAGAGTAAAGGTAGATAAAACTTTTTAAATATGCAAATATCCCCCGTTTCCACACAATAGCTAATTGTATGTACTCTATTTCTAGATAGTCTCTGAACCTTACTCTCCGACTGAGAGTCTTGGCTGCTGATTGGCATACCTTTACAGGCTTAGCTTTCCAGCAATTAAAGGGATTTAAAGAGGACAGGTATTGTTTATCCTCTGAGAAGCTTTTCTTTCATTACCATATGCATGCATTATGATACCAGACCGCAAGTTAGGAATATTTACACCTTCATTCAACTGTAGTACACAAGCTAGATCAAGGATATCTCCCTTCTTGAACTTGTCTAGATTCTCTTCTGAATTCTCATTATTACTATGATAGCTTGCTATTCCAAAGCTATCAGCCTGTTCCTGAGTATTAGCAAATAAAATAGTCTTATCATTCATAGTCTCAAGCAATTGCTTTGCAAACTTATCCTTACTTGGATAGCTCATTATCTGCTTCATTCTCATGATGCTCATAATTTGTCTTTCCTTAGGTGTATTAGCATTCATAACCCGGTTAGTCCAGTAATTATAAGAGTCTTGCTCAGAAGTCATCCATGTCTTAGGTGGTTTCCCGGCCTTTAGAATCTTTGCTTTGTTTAGTTTTAATTTATGCACTATAATGTGATAATCATTTAGGATCTTATCCTCTACAGCATCATCTGTAATATAGTTGTATACTACTGGAATGTGTGCATTAAACAGTCTTCCCCTTAGAGAGTGCTGAAATTTTGGTGGGGTTCCTGTTAATCCTATTTTGATTCCTTTATATGCATTTAACCATTCTGCATGTGATTCTAATAAGCTGTGAGCTTCATCTAAATATACAGCATCATAGTGTAATTGTTGTTTTGGTAGAGAAAGATAGGTTGTAAATGTTATCCTATCTAGCAGATAATCAAATCCAAACTTCTTAGCATCATCAATCCAACTCTGAAATATAGATTTCTTTGGTGCAACTACTAAGAAGAAGGATGTATCTGTATAGTGTAGATCCATATGTTTGAGACCTACTAAAGTTTTGCCGGTTCCTACAGACATTGCTGCAGTACCGCCTCTTACTTTACTTAATGCGGCAAGAGCTTCCTCTTGTATTTGATCCTTTGTTTTCATGATTTCTTAGATTTAATTGTTATATGTTTGTATTTGTCCCATAATGCTAATTCAGCCATGGCCAGATTCTCTTCATCTTCAGAATCTAGCATAGACCGAATTAGCTTATAGTCTTCTTCTGTGATATCATTTGACAACTGCAGAGCATCCAATGCTAAATAGCATTTACTATATCCTTCAGGTCTGAATGGTATCTCTTCTGCCATAGAACTAGTAAACTACAGTAAAAGATTTGTTAGCAAGATCTATTGATACAGCTTTTATTGATCCAGATGTAGCTAGTAAATCTATAACTCTCTTTTTTAGTTCACTGTGCATTTTACGTTTTTCTATTAGATTTAATAATGCTGGTTGAGAAGAATCACTCCATGTTGGTGTATTTGGGTTAATGCGCTTAACATACTTTCTTTTCTTTCTTACTATTGGAACTTTAGTAGTAGCTTTCTTAAGATTTCCAGTTTGCAGACCTCTTTTCCAGCGCCCCCATCTTATAGTTACTGCATTAAGCGATACTCCAAAGTATTTAGCTGCAGCTGCTAACCCTGAGTGCTCAGTATTACCTGCAACCTGTGCCGCTTCAATTATTGATTTAATTTGTTTAATGTCTTTTTCAGACCATCTTTTTGATTTTGCCATTGTTATTTGTTTTTTGTTTTTAAATTAACCGATTAATTTTACACCTGTTGCACCTTGCAACTTAGCCATTTGTTTCTGTTTTTGTTAAATTATACTTTGTTTCTAATGCTTTAAGTGCTACATAACAATCATCATCTGATGCTTTTAGCATGCTCCATAAAGACTTCTGTTCTTCCCGGGTTATTACTTTGTCCCGAGCAGCTCTTCTTAGAGCTCTGTTAAGACAATACACAGCATGTGCACCGGATTGCTTATCATTAATAGCAGCAATCCAGTCTTTTACTGCATGTTTGTAATCAGGATATTTTGTCCACATTTTTTGCAAATACTTTTGGTTTAATTTTAGCTATAATCATCACAGCTAGATGTACATTCTCCTTATCTTTTGACCGGAGCATATTTCTGAGGGTTTCAGCCTCATCTTTAGTAAGTTTCTTTTCTAAGATAAGTTTTTCAATAGCATCAAAGATCAGTTCATTAGCTCTTCTCTGATTAAATGCTTGTGAAGAAGTCCACTTTTCATTTGTAAGTAAGCCACACCAAGTCTCAATAGACACATTATGATACCATCTATCATCCCAAAAGTTTCTCATCTTAGCTTTGTATTTACTTTTAGTCATTCCTTTTTTGTAAGTCATATATATATCATTTACTTTAAATATCCTAATTCTCTTGCTTCTTTACTATGATTATGAATCCAATCATGACAGGCTCTACATGTAGCAAACCAAGTACTTTCATTAAGAAAATGCTGTTGCCTATCCTTACCAGAGTAAGAATGATGTACATCTGTTGCATGTTTAGTACATATACCTGGAAGATGAGCCTCACATAAAGGATGCTCCTGCAAAAAGATAATTCTCTTTGCTTGGTATAGTCTTTCTTCCTTAGATCTTTTCTGGGAGCGTGGGGGAATAGGCTTTGCCTTAGCAGTTGGTTTAATAATACTAAGTTTGGCAACTCCAGTATTACTTGAACATTGCTTGCAGTACCTTTTCCCACCTGTCCCAGAGCTTTTCCATATTATGGAAGGCTTCTTACAATTATCACAAATTTTTAGTTTTTGCTGCATTATTAAATACTTTTACATTAGTTTGACTAGTCCATAGAAAGTCATAAGCTTGCTTTTGTATTTTACCCTTTATAGCACAATCTATTGCATTTACACTATTTACTTTTAAAGCTTTTGCAGCTTCAGGTAAAGATGCATATTGAGCTACCAGTTCTCCAGAAGTTGTATACTGGAAAATGATTCTTTTTACTAAACAATATTCATTAGAAAAACTCCATAAGTAACCTTTACAGCTTTTATTTTTTTTGGCTGTTTGACTCAGTCTTTCAGGTTTTACTTTGATATGCTCAGCAGCTTCGGAAATAGAAGTATAAGATCTTATAAAGGAGCCTAGTTTACTATATTGATGTATCTCTTTTTTCTTATTATCTGTATAAGTTTCTATCTTTTCTTTTTTATAAGTTCTAAACTGATAGTTACCAGCTTTAAAAAATAGTCTACAACTCTTATAGATACTAGTATGAGATATACCTAATACAGATTCTGCAGTTTTAGGATCTTTCCATTCAGCAATAAATTTACCATCTAAAGCATACTGATAAACAACTATAGAATCTTTCCATTTATGTCCACCTGGTGCTTTATTTACCAAATGACCTGTGTTTAGACTTTTTCTACCGTATGAGTTTATAAGTCTCATTTCTTCACTACAACAAGACAAGTGATCATCAAAAATAGCTATTATATCAACTATAAACTTCCCCTCGCAACTATCAACTATAGATAACCACTCTGATGATCTTCTTGCTCTTGTGTAAGCTCTCGAATAAACTTTGGGATTAGGTGTTCTACCTATACCTACATAAAATACCTGACCATTATCAGGTCTTTTGTGAGTATAAACATAATAATGCAGCATATGGAAATATTTGTATGTTAGTATACAAATATACTAACTTTTCCAGATATTTCCTAATGTTTACCTTTTCCCATCCACATTCTTCCAGATGAATGATTCCAACCCACAACCTGCACATATCTTTTTCTTAGGCTGTACCATTCTTTGTCCCCCTCTCTTCTTTCTCCGGCTCTAGGACACTTCTTTTCCCTATAATTAGGGCATTAGCCAGTGTTTTATTAAAAACAGTAATGCCGCCTCGGGCCTGTTGCAAGACATTATCCTGTTTTACTAAGGACTTCAGGAGTTCTTCTTCCAAGGCGTTCTCCGGAGTTAGCACTAGTGTTAGTGTCTCGTTCATTAGAAATTCTACTTGCATCTTCTAGCTGATTTAATTCATTAAAATTCTTTGGTAATATTTTCTTCTCAATTAAATAGGCAATAATGTCTTGCTTACTTATTCTAAGAAGTTTGAAGCTCATATTATTAACATATTCGGGATCACCCTGTATACCATAACATTCTACTAAACATTTGGTTATCTCCATATCAGGAAATATATCTGTAAATAGTTTGTTAGCACATATATTAACAATTTCTTGCTTCCACAAGTTAAGAATCTTTTGAGTCTTCTTGTGTATTTGTAGTATCTTTTTTCTTTTCTCAGGATTCATTATAATGACTTCCTCTGGTGTATACATACTCAAGCCATGTAAAGCTCTATTGTATAAAAAGTTTTGATGTTCTGTGTAAATTACCCTTTTGGGCATTTTCTTTGCATTTTGTTTAGCCATGTAGTCATTTGAGAGGGGTTAAGGGTTAATAAAAAAAGAAAAGGGAACAAGATAGATTGCTCTATACGTATTCCCTTTAACTTTATTGCAATTATAGATTGTTTAAATCTTCATCGCTTTCTGTTGTAGCTCCTTCAGCATAAGCTGCGCGGATATCTTCAACATTAGTGTGAGCAACAGATACATCTTCAGCACTACTACTTAAAGTATAAAAGGTTTTACGGTAAATAGGCTGGCCATCTTGACAGCATACAATACCTGTTTTTCCTGCAACTTTGTAGTCACGCTCTGGCTGATTTGAATTAAATGGTTCAAGACTTTCTTTAAAGATAATCTTGCCAGGTAATTCCAAGCCTTTTGTCCAGCCAAAAGATTTAAGATCTTCTACTGTGCCGTGCACTAATGCACTGATTGTTTTCTTGCGGGCAAAGCCATTGTCATCAATGACAATTCTTGATTGCTCCACACGGATGTGAGCCCATTCTGGGTTGTTCTTTGACACAACGATTACTGCTCCTGAGTCATCTGCTGTTACTTTTACTTTGCTATTCATTTTGAATTGATTTTAGATTACCTAAAATTCAAACTAGCAAACTCATTATATGCTTTTTTTGCAGCTTTATCATAAGCTCTAGCAGCCTCTTCTTCGCTGTCAAAAGAGCCTAAATAGGTTTTTTTATTATCATTACCTAACTGACTATACCATTTTTTAATATTATTATTCCAATACACTCCTAAATACTTAGAAAAAGATTTTTTAGATGATCTTCTATTAGCTAGATTTTGTTTTTTACTAGCTAGTCTAAGATTACTTTTTTGGTTGTCAAGAGCATTATGATTAATATGATCTACTACTAAATCAGGGTTAGTAATTTTTAATATTACCCTGTGCATATGTATAATAGTCATACTTTTACCATTCCATTCTCCTCTTGCAGCATAATTCCTATTTTTAGAGGTTCTGCAATACCATTTCCACTGATTAAGATAATCGTAATCTTCATCATCTACCAGTGCTACTTTTCCTTTTGTAAGTTGTATTGTTTTCATAATAAATAATAAGTCCCATTCAGATTATGTGCTTATGTCAGGATCTTTTTCAGATCTTAGACCATAATCGTCCTGGGACTCAAGATTTAAAATAGTAAATTTGACTGACATAAGCAGTACAAATATAAGCATTTTCTTGAGTCTTCTAGAAAAATTCTAAGTTTTTTAATTGTTAAACATTGATTTGATTTGTGAGTAGGTACCATTTTAAATGCAAAAAACCAGGTACTCATCCTGGTTCACACATTACTCTATTACCGTGGCCTTTGGTAATTAAGTGTCTTCTAGCTCTTCTGAGCTATTATCCTCAATATTCTCTGAGGAGTTAATATCATCTACTGTGATTATAGCAAAAGTTGTTGACTGAATGACTAATTCATCACTATCTTCAGTATAGTCAATACTTTTATCTATATCTCTTTGTTCTTTTTGTTTGCGGGGGGATCTTATTGCTGAATCAATCCAATGAGAAGTAGGGTACTCTCCATAATTACCTGCCATCATATCTTGTAAATCTTGATCGGTTAAATCCAGGTATTGCTCTACTGAGAGATGTATTACTTTCCCATTTGGTAATTGATACAGCATTTTGCTAATGGTTTATAGTAATTAGAATAATCCAAACAACTAATATTCCCATTACCACAAAACCTACATTTAGAGATCTTTCTATGTTTGCTATTCTAGCATCAGTACCTTCTTTATAAAGGTCATACTTTTCTAGATAAACAAACTTTTTCTTAGCTCTCTTATTAGAGGTTGGTTCTGCCTGATTCTGAGTTTCTTCCATGATTCTTTTCTTTACACAAAGATATACTTTTTTTTTTAAAAAGGTAACTCTCTTTTCATATCTTCAATTAGCCCTAGTATTTCTGCAGGATCTTCCGGAGTTCCTTGCAATTCCCTATCATGGGTGAGAACATCTATAAATCCTACTTGACCATCGGTTAAAACTACTGTACATTTTACTTTATAGGTCAAGGTACTATAAGGATCTATACTTACTACTTGAGCCATTATACATTCATTCTTACAGCTTGGTAATTTTAGAGTAGAATCTCTATCAGTTTTCCATGTCGGTAAATTACTTACTGGTATAAAAACAAAATCATTTAGTTTATACTTTATTTTAGGAAAGATACCAAAAAGAGCTTTAGCAAGCAATTCTATACCTACACTGGAATTATGCAGACAACCTATTATTAATGTAGCCAGATTATCATCTATCTTGGTTTTATCCATAAACATCTTCTTAAGATCATCTGATGATATTGTTATTGATACATATCTTTGTTCATCCATAACTATTTATTTAAGTTTGCAAGGAAATATCTTCCTTCTTTAATTCTTCTTTCTGTATCTGCTTTGTTCTCATCCAAGAACTTGTTCCGGTACTTACCGGTTGTGCGGGAATAATCCCACTTATTCTCATCTAATATAACCATTCCATCAGTCTTAAGAGCTATTATGCTATCATATGACTGAAAGATCCTGGCTCCATCAGATTTTATCACATATTGATTCGGACCCAGAGGTACTACCTTGAGATTGTCAAGGTTTACTTCTATCTCCATTAATTTATGTTTCTTCTGTCTTGTGACTTATGTGGTTCTTTTAGCCTCTCTAAAACCATTTCTAATGATACTATTATTGCATCTAGAGGGACCTTACCTGCATTAAATTCAACTTGCACATTGTTTTGGTCCTCATCAGTAATAATTACTTTGAGAACAGCTTCTGATACTATTGCCATGTTATTATTGTTTAGATTTATTTTCTTCTGCATATTCTTCTACATCTTTCCCCACTATCCAGTGAAATCTGAATGTACAAGTAAGTATAGCAAGTAATATAAGAAAAGCACACGCTTTTGGGTGATTTTCTATAGCTAATAAAAATTGTTCCATATCATCCTTTTTTTATACCAAGCTCTATACCTGCTTGGCTATTGTAAATAAATCTGTCAGAGCTATCTACCCACTCTTTTGAAATTTGGGTTACTAATCTCTCAAAAGCCTCTGGCTCCATTATTATTAGGAGTCTTAAATTCTCCGGTATGTCGGGCATATTCATTTTAATATCCCATGCGAACATCTCTAATTGTTCTCTTGTTTCAATTACTACCATAATTTTGTTATAAAGGCACCCAGGTTTTCCCGGGTGCTCTTGTGTTAGATATCTAAAGCATATATTGGTTCCATTATTGGTGCTTCAAGTACTTTTTCAGGTATATCATCACTGTTAGTATTCAATACTTCAGCTACCCTTTTACCTATTAGATCTGGTGCAGGATTATTGCATAATCCTTTGAATTGTACAGGTGTAAATATTACTTTATCTTGAATACTTGAAGCTGCTACTTGAAGAGTCCATCTTTTACCTTCATATTCTACTGAGAAGATAGCACAACTACCTGAATTGATTTGGTTAGCATAGGTTCCTACACAATGATGTAGTTCTACACTTTCCTGAACTAATCTGTCCTTGGTCTCAATAAGCTCATAAGGATACTCAAGACCTTCTAAAGCCTTCTTATATACCTCATTTACTTTGATCTCAGGAACACCTTTAAGCATTCTCTTTATAGAAGCCTTATTATGTTCATCTTGCCATCTCTTCAATGATTTCACCTTCAATGATATATTTCTGGTCTTTAGAGCAATATTGTCTCCAATATAATCTCGTACTACCCAACTTTCAGCATAATTATTAAATAACATTTTTGCTATCGTCTGAAATAGGTCCATATCAATTGTAGATGCTGTGCCAAGAAAATCATTAAACTCAATAGTTCTTGGAGTCTTAGCAATAAACTGACATAACTTGTTTATCTGGTTAAAATCTTTGATAGTTTTATACAGAATCAATACATGATTTACATCATAACTATGAAGAGCTTGAGGAATCTTTACACCAAACATATTACCTATAGCTTCAAAGTCATTCTTTGTGTTGGCAAAGTGTCTGTAGCTTATAGATGCCTCAGGTATATAATCTATACCGAATAATACTTTAGTAATTATGTCTCCTATCTGAGGAAAGGTTCTATAAAGGTGAATCCCACCTAGTTGTATTCTCGGATTAGGCTTATGTTTTCCTCTACCCACTGGTTGAAGATTATACATATGCTTTGTCCATGCAAATACAGGAACATTCTTTCTAAGAGGATAATATCTTTCTTTCATTGCGGCAAAAGCATATCCGGTCTCAAATAAAGCAATAGATATTTTATCTTTATCTGCATTATAGAGAATGGTAAGATATGTATTACATAATTTATTTTGCTGAGCAAGTTTTTGAGCATCATTGTATACATCATTCATCTTCCATCCCTTCTCTTTGAAGAGAGCTTTAGCTTCTGCTAAATCATTATTTGTTGTATGACCAAAAGTGTGGACCTCTAGCCCGTCCTTAATGGTTAATTTATGTGTAGAGTATAAATTAGGCTGAGCCTTAATCTCCTCTATTAATTTGTTGAATAATTCTTTTTTCATTTAAGTTGGTTTTTGAGTTGATTAATAATTTATTCTTTTACCCATAGTTCTACTTCCCGAAAATCCATAAGCTTACATACAAGTTTATGTTTATGTTCCTTCAGTAGATCCAAGTAAAGGTCTAAGTACAAAGGTTCGAGATCTTGTGCTCCGAATCCTACAGGTGAGCTGAGTTCTGGTTTAAAGTGTTCTCTTTTAAACTTGAACAAGAATCTCTCAATAGGAGTACTGTCATAGTTCATTTTGACCTCTTTTTTCAGCTTAGCTAAAGTAAGAGTTCCGGAATGGTTGTCCTTGATTTTAGTTTTCTTTGGCATAAGTTAAGATTTTAAGTTAGTAAATGATTATAAAGAGGGAGTACTCTTTTTAGAATACTCCACTCTGTAGAATTAGTTATTGTCCTAATTTGAAATAATCTGCCATTTCATTTAATAGCATAGCTTTTTGATCTTCAGCAGATAAGAATTTACTCATCTTATCTTTATACTCAGTAAGCTTGTCAAGTTTATCCTTGTGAGTGATAATATCAATGCGCAATAGGATATCTTGTTTCCAGTCTGCAGCGGTACCACCACTTACACTAAATTGAGGGTATGTAGATAAGTTAAGCTCTTTAGCTGCCTTATTATAAGCTTCTTCTCTACCCTTAACAGAAGAAAAAGCTCTGATTAAATTTTCAACCTTAGTTTCTGCTTTGATATCACCAAAGCCTTCAAGATTGCCTGTTGTTTTGTAAACTGACTCAGAAATAACTTTTAGTTTACCGATCTCTTGATCTAATAAAGATAATACTTGAGGTACATCTTCTACTTTTGCGATTGCAACTGCTGTTGTTGGTTTTTTGCCCATGGTTTTTTGTTTTTGTTTTGTTGGTTAATAAATTTGATAATTGTTGATTATTATTTCTTTAGGCATGTCTCGAATATTTAAGACTTCACCTTTGAAGGTACTCTTGTACCATTGTTCTTCTTGGGATGTAGCTTTTCTGAAGGTTTCAAACTCTGTGGTGCAAACTTCTCCATGCCTTGAGCTCTTACCACTCCTATAATATAAACAGTCCTTCTTACTTTTTCTCTGAACTTCTATTATATCACCTTCTTTTCTGTGATCAAATCTGTTTCTTAAGCTCACTACGAGATCACCTACATATATACCTGGAAAAACTTCTATTTTTTGTTCAGTAGATTGCATAGTTGTTAATTATTGCTTCATTTTTTTGAATCTCTTCAGGAGTAGCATGCCTTATAACAGTTATTGCTAAGTATCTATCACGGTTTCCTTCTTTATCTCGGTCAATTTCTATAGTATAGTGTTTGTACCTAGCTGGTGATTTTCCTTCTTCATAGATTTTGGCTATTCTGCATACCAATCCTACATCTGATGGAGCAGTTCCTTGTCCATTTTTTGTAATTGTGATCCATTGTCCTTCTACATACATATTAGTAAATTTGATAGTCATTAATGATTTCTTCCTTGGGACAGTCTACATACCTTCCTATCTCAATGCACTTCCTTAACCATCTGTCTTCAATAGGAGTAGCTTCTCTTATAGTAATACCATCCCTAAAATGCTCTTTATGTAGATAGTATAAAAAGCAACCTTTCCCTGAGAAAACAGCATTAGAACCATACCACATATCTCTATTTATTCTGATATAATGATCACTATCGAGTCTGTTCTCATCATAAAGAACTAAGTACTCTATGCTATTCCAGTTAGCATAATAAACTGTGTTGTGTTTTACATCTCTTGTTTTTTTCATGTTCAATAGATTTGATAGTTATTAATTACTGGAGGCTCATATCTAGATACTATATCTATATTGACTAGTTCATACTGATGTTTAGTATTACCGTTTCCCTTCTGATTCCAGCATAAATTAGGATCCTCTATCCAAACCTTGGTAAGAGTCCTATAACCATTACCCGCACAAGAGATAATATCTCCAGGCTTCAATGTTTCTGCTTCTTCTTTTGTCATATTAATAAATTTGATAGTTGTTAATAATTTCTTCCTTCACTAATTCACAATGGTTAGCCCATATAGGTTGACCTGTTTCTAGAATAAGCGTATAACTATCTATACTATAGCCTCTATAATTGCCTTTAGTTTCTACCTTAGCTACTATATGTATTGTGTCACTTTCACGTAAACCTTTAGTCAATTGATATTCTGGAACACTTGAATTATTGCAACCACTTGCAATAATCTTTATTCTATCTCCTGGTTTAAATTCTGTTTCCATAGTTAAAAGATTTGATAGTTATTAATTACAGAATCAAAAGGTTTAATTAGCTCTAAACATCT
>CAZVSN010000008.1:31643-36962 GCA_964629455.1 uncultured Micavibrio sp.
AGATTTGATAGTTATTAATTACAGAATCAAAAGGTTTAATTAGCTCTAAACATCTTCTTTCAAAGAAAAGCACTCCTTTATGACCGTAATTGTCCTCATACTCTGCAAGAATATGAGTATCTGTAGCATGATCACCGATAATAGTAAGTTCATTTTTCTTCAGACGTGTCTTTTTAGCCATTTTTAAACCTAAAGCCTGTGTTAACTTTAGGGACGTATTATAGTCATAATTAGATACACTACTCTCAGATTCTGTGTATTTTACAATATCTCCTGTTTTCATATTTAATAGATTTCATAGTTATTAATTATTTGAGGTACTGGCTTAGATATGATCTCAGCCCAAATACCGTTGTATTTAAGATATGGCGAATATTTACCTTTTTGAGTATCACATCTTATATCATCTCCTGCAGACCAATACTTAACGTCTGCTGTAATAGTAAAAATACTTCCTGATTGTAGAGACCTAAATCTAGTACCTACCGGATATAGTTCTTTAGCTTTAATTACATCATCTTTATAGCTCATGATTAAAATATTTGATAGTTGTTAATTACTTTGGACACTTCTCCTAGATAAGATCCTGATTCTCCAAGAACTCTTCCTTTTTCAAGGTGTTTCAGATTAATAGGATAGATGTTTAGATCCTTCCCATTTTTCCAATATGCCATATAAAGAGGTTTCCCTAAGGATTTAGCTAGAGCTAATTCCTTACGACAGCCTGCTGTCATGTAGTCCAGTTGATAATCAAAGTTATTACTTTGCGACATCAACACAAAGATAGATGCTTCTCTAAGTTGATCATCTTTGTAATCTGTACCTCTAACCCATGCTGATGGCTCATAACCTTGACGAGCAAGCTTATTAGCTACTTCAGCCAAAGCGCTCATAGCAACAGGGATCGGGCAACTAATATATGCTTTTGTCATATTCTTAGGTTTTAGTGTAAATTAAATGTAGCATTGGAGTACTGTCCTTGTACTCAAATTTTCTATCTCCTTCTTCTTTTCTATCTTTGATAACTCTCATGTAATCAAAGATATCACAGTTAAAGAAAACATAATCATAGCTGTTAGTTACATACTGGCAATCAAGTTCTTCGTGTCTTTTTACTTTGATCATTGATCTCTTATTAGTAGGCATGCGTATACATCCTAACTGGAATAGAGTCCATTCTCTCTCACATCCTATGTACCGGACATAAGGAGCTTCCCCTCTTTCAGGGAATCTTCTTGCAGCTTCTTTAAACCTTGTGGTTATGTACTCCTCAAACCTCCACCAAGCGCTAGGTAGGGTAAGGAATTGTAAATGCTTAGCTCCCAGATTAATAAAATGTGAGCGTATAAACTTTACTGTTTCTCTTCTTACTTGATCTTTTTGTGGAGTGTCTTTCTCCGCTGTTCTTTTTACAAAACCTTTGAGTTGTGCCTTCATCTAAGGTATTATTTTTAGGCTGTCTTTTTGATACTTGAGTTTGGTTATGATCTCTTTCAATCTAAAGATGTTATTCATCTCTTCTTGTACAACCTCTGGTGTCAATATAATAGGATCTCCATTATAATACCATTCTTGTGATATTCTTCTCTTGCATCTAGACAAATGTTTTTTTCTGAGAATGTACTCTTCTAGGAGAATACAGTAGTTACATCCGCATAGTGTATTATGAGTGTTCACCATCTTCTGGTAAACACTCAATACAATTTGTTTATGACTCTGATTTACTCTCTCCTGAACTCTCTGTTTTATTTCCTCCAGCATTATTCAGTTTATTAAGTATTTCATTTAGCTTAACATAAGCTTCAGCAGTATTGGAACTTAATGCGTTATCCATTGCTTTTGTCAACCCTTCCAGTTTTTCCTTGCTTTTCTTAATTTCTTCAAACCGGTTCTTAGACATTGCTTGAATCTCTTTTCCACCTTCACCATAAGTAATAAGATCATTCTTACCATCAATCTTCTTAAATTCTTTCTCAAGTTGATCTTGTTTGCTAATAGCTTTAGTAATTGAGTCTACGCGCTTAGAGATTTCTATCTCTGTTAATTTTTCTACTACTATGTCAGCCACAGTGGCACCTTTTTCTAGTAGTCTTTGTGCTACTTCTTCTTGTATTGTTTTTCCCATGTTGTTTACTTGTTAATTAGAAAGGGGCTGTAGGAAGTAACGCCTACAACCCCTTATGTCCATTTGGACAATCAATTCTGAGCTAGTAAAACGGGCTTAGTCATATTTGTGAATGGAGTTAAACAATAACCTATTTTCTCTAAGGTTATTTTGCCATCAAAAGGCTTCCTCCAGTCCACATCAGCTATAAAATACCCACGTTGAACTGCATCTATCATTAAGAACTTTACATCACCCTTCTTATTTTGGAAGCGGACAATGTACCTATGCCCGGTATTACATACCACATGGTAGGACTTACGGGCTTTGACATGTTCAATTGCTACAAAGTTTCCTTTTTGATCTTCTTGGAATACTGTGTAACTGATCTTTTTCTGTGATAAGAACTCTCCTTCTACCACAAAGTGATAGCGGTCCTTGTTGTTTCCTGCTAATGAGACCATGCTAACCAGCGTGATCATCATAATTGATACAATTTTCTTCATTGTTGTCTCTGTTTTAAGTTGATTAATAATTGATTTTTGTTAGGCTATTTGGTGAATAATAATTCCTACTATTATTCCTAGGAAGCCTAATCCTACTACTAGATATCTTATGATATCTACTGTGTTGATGTGATTTGTTGTTTTCATGATTTGGGTTGATTTTAAGGTTAATAAATATCAAGTCACCCGGTAGGAAAGTTGAATAGATTATGATAAGGTCAAAATCAAGGTCAAAGACCTCCCTCTGCGTTCAAAGGCTAAGACAAAATCTAAGTCTTGTTTGTGTATCCCCAGAGGTCCTGCGAATCCGCATAGGACCTGTTATACAGGGTGCTGCCAATTTTTCTATTATATGGGTTAGAGTGTTATACATCTCAAGCATAAGCCTGTCCCCTAGATAACCTGTCAAGCGATTGGTGCTTTTGTGAAAAGCCCTACAAAACTATAGATTTAAAGTTGCAGAAGAAGCGGTTTTTGCACCCTAAGGTGCGTTGATTTTTATTACATAAAAAGTGTAATTTGTCATAATTTTTTGGTAACCTTCCTACCAGATATAAAGCACAACAGTATCTGGCTTATGCCTTCTCTGAGGTGCACCTTTGAATTATATAATAGCTGTATGGGGAGTGTCTTGATCGTACCCGCACTAAGTAGCTTCCCTCTTCTACACACTATTTTTTAGTTCAATTTAGGTAGCCCAGCCGACCAAAGCCGGGCTACAGAAGTACTAAGCTTCAGGATCTAACTGCTTAAGAATTTTCAAAGACTCATCAGGGCAACTTCAGAAAGGAAGATTATCAGGATCATGAAAATCCTTATATTCTTCTTCCTCTACATCTATTTCACTTTCATCAAGTGTATAGATTGTTACAGCCTCTAGAGGAAAGTTCTCAAGGCCTGATCCTTTGTCAATGTGATCAAAAAACGGCTTTCTCATAGCCTGCTTACAGTCATCAAGGCTTGATCCATTATAGATCACCTCATGGGTTGCCTTAACTCTGATAACATGTTCTGTTTTCATACGAGTTGGGTTTTAAGTTGATAAAATACAGTTTGGATTCAAGGCTTTCACATCCACTACTGTTAAAGCAAGGCCTTAAGTTCTTTAATAGTTTCCATAATGACTACAACTTATGATCAGGTTGTCAAGCCTGGGTGATTCACTACCTAAAGACACCATCCTTCAGGTCATTGCGGATTAATAAGATCTGGTAAGAACAGGAGCCCTATTTGTATGTGTTCAGATGAACTGTTCAACCAAAATATACCCCATTGGGGTTGGAAGTCGAAACCCTACACTTCCCGCCAGGGAGCGACCCTGTGTTTTCATGGAATACCTTGCTAAATGACCCTAGGCGACCACCGTTAAGAGTCATTAGAGTTGATACTGAGTATATTAGTTTGATGATGTGATGACAGGTATCATGCTACTAGCTCCGGCTATGAATGCCAAGTACAACTTGTAGTCGGAGCCGTTGTAATAGATCTCCTCCTCATCCCATATGAAGTCTTTGTCTTTGCCTACATATATGTTGGCTTTTTGCTCGATAGTCATGATAGAGTTGGTTTTAAGTTGGTTAATAAGTTTAATAGTTTAAACATTTAAAGTTTACAGAATACCATTACATCTGTCACGATATTCTTTAGTGTTCAATTGAATTTGAGCATTATATACAACAGCCTCTAACATTGGTATTGTTAAGTCATATAGATAATCAAACTCACTAATTGTTGGGTTTCCCATACCTAAGGCTTTACCTATCTTAACTAGGTCTTCAATAATACATACCTTAGTCTTTGATTCATCACTTAGTTCTGGCATATTGGATAGGCTTACACTAGTAGGCACATATCCGGTAATTGTTTCATTCATTTTGAGTTGGTTTTTGAATTGGTATCACACTTGCAGGTAGTGATTATCACCTTATTTATTCTCATAGTAATCGTGGGCAATTATTGCTGATACCCACCATATTAAGTTTGTTAATAATTTATTTTTTTAGTCTGTAGACATCTTCTGCCTTCTCATATTGAGGGCATTTGTCCAAGAGTTGTTTTGATTGAGTTTTTACTGTTTCTTTTAAATCATTATTTGTATCAGACAGTATGACTATGATAAATATCATTATTAAACTTGTAAACAAGAATGCAGCAGCGGTAGTTAGTTTACAATTATCTGTTTGGCATGTAGAAATTTTCCAGTATAAAATACAACATATTATAGTTGATAATGTTATAAAGATGATTTGTCCAATGGGCATGTGTTTAGTTTTAGAATTATGCTCTCACTCTAAGTAGAGAGCTTCACTTTAATAAGTTTTAACTGTATGAGAAAGTTCTTTGATAGACCTTACTCCGCATCTTACAGCAGCAATACAACCATTTTGTTCATGTAAACAACCATTTGCTATATAGTAATGATTTAGCAAAAACATTATCTCTTTTAAGATTTATATAAAATGGTAGGTTGTCACCATGTCCTTCTTGCCACCCTTGAAAAATAGTATTTAATAAAGGATAAAACTTTTTCCATTCTTTTTTTGTTCTTACTAGAACTAATACTTCTTTGAATTTGTATTCTGCTATATCTTTCATAGTTAATAAATTTTAGAATTAATACCACACTTATAGGTAGTGGTGATCACCTTTAATATCCCTCTGCTAAACATTAATTCTGTATTCATTTTATGATCCGTTAAAAGCCCAGCC
>CAZVSN010000009.1:0-11177 GCA_964629455.1 uncultured Micavibrio sp.
TGTTCGGTTGTGATGATTTCATCATCGCCATGTGACCAACAAAGGCGCAGTAAATAATTGCGCATGGCCTCAGGCAAATATCCCATGTCGCGATATTCCTCAACCCCTGTTGCGCCGTGGCGTTTTGAGAGTTTTGCGCCATCAGGCCCCAAAATAAGCGGCAAATGCGCATAGACAGGAATATCCCATCCCATCGCGGTATAAATCACATTCTGGCGGAACGTATTGTTCAAATGGTCATCACCGCGAATGACATGGGTCACACCCATATCATGGTCATCAACCACAACCGCGAGCATATAAGTCGGCACACCGTCCGAGCGGAGAATAATAAAATCATCCAATTGTTCGGCGGCAACTTTGACCTCGCCCTGAACTTTGTCATGGACAATTTGTTCGCCTGTTAATGGGGCTTTGATACGGATAACGGGTTTGATGCCTGCGGGCGGTGTCGCCGTGCTATCGCGCCAGCGGCGGTCGTAAAACGTAATGCGACCTTCTTCTTTTGCGCTCTCGCGCATTTTGTCCAACTCTTCGGGAGTGCAGTAACAATAATAGGCCTGCCCCCGTTTCACGAGTTCATGGGCAATCTCTACATGGCGGTCTTTGCACGCATATTGGGATATAATATCGCCGTCCCAATCAATGCCGAGCCATTTCAGCCCGTTGATAATGGCTTCCACTGCGTCTTCGGAATGGCGGGCGCGGTCAGTATCTTCGATACGAAAACGCATCTTGCCACCGTGATGGCGGGCATAGAGCCAGTTGAACAGACCGGTACGAGCCGTACCAATATGCATGAATCCAGTGGGTGAAGGCGGAAAACGGGTTACAATTGTCATGCCATATTGGTATTAAATATAGCACCGTCTATCAAGTGATATTTATGAAATTTGACCTGTTTTCACCATTTCAGGAATTTTTGGCAACGCAACGGGAAAACCTGTTGCTGTGGGTGCCGATATTTTTAGGCGTTGGGTCTGCCATTTATTTTTCCCTGCCCACGGAACCGTCTTTTTTAAAGACAGGAAGCGGTTTGGCAGGCAGCATTATTCTATTTCTATCCTATCTTCGTTTATATACGCGCAAACATGACTCTGTCGCTGTTTTGGTGTCGTTGATTTTATCGGCCTGTGTTGTTTGCATTTTTGTTGGCTTCACGGCGGCGCAGATAAAAACAGATATTGTGAAAACCCCTATGGTCGCATATGAAACCCGCCCCGTGATGGTCACAGGCATCATCGACCACCGCGAAGACCAAGAGGGAAAAAAGGGAATATTGTTATTCGTATCCAATGTTTCCATTGAAAAATGGGATGCCCAAAAAACACCAAAGAAAATTCGCATTACGGTCAGGAAACAAACGGAGGCGGCGGCGGGAGATACCGTTAAATTTTTAGCAAAACTCACGCCGTTATCACCGCCCGTAGCACCAGATGCCTATGATTTTGCGCGGCATTATTATTTCGACAGTATTGGCGCATTGGGATATGCATTATCAGGTGTTGAAGTTATAGGACGCGCAGACAAGGGGATATTCAATCTTGAAAACACCCGTACCCATATTTCAAACGTGATTAAAGAGGTTGTTCCAGAACGCCAAGCGGGGATTGTGTCCGCCCTGATGACGGGGGAACGTGCGGCGATATTTGATGAAGATTGGAATGCCCTGCGCGCATCAGGTCTGGCGCATATTATTTCTATTTCAGGATTGCACGTTGTGATGGTTGCAACGCCTGTGTTCTTTTTGGTCAGGTTATTATTATCTGTATTTCCTTTTATTGCCCTGCGCTTTCCAATTAAAAAGATTGCCGCCGCCGCCGCATTATTGGTGTGTTGTTTATATGTTGGGTTGGTTGTGCCGTCTGTTCCCACAACACGCGCATTATTAATGACGGGAATTGGATTGTTTGCCATTATGATAGACAGGTCGCCATTTTCGCTGCGTCTGGTCGCGTTTTCGGCAATCTTGGTTTTACTGGTATCCCCCGAAAGCGTGTGGAGTGTCAGTTTTCAAATGTCATTTGCGGCGGTGACATGTTTGGTTGCCGTGGCTGAGTCCCTGCGCCCGACCCTGATCAAATTTTATGCGGATGCAGGATGGATAAAAAAAGCAGGTTTATTCATTGGCGGGTCCATCATGACATCAATGGTTGCCAGTATCGCAACCGCGCCATATTCCCTGTATCATTTTCAGCAAATCGCCAGTTACAGCGTTCTAGCCAATACCATATCCGTACCCTTATCAGGATTAATTATCATGCCGATGTTAATTTTATCCTATGTGTTGATGCCGTTTGGGGCGGCGGGATGGAGCCTGAAGTTGATGGGGCAGGGCGTAGATTGGTTGTTGGATGTTGCGCGGTGGACGCAGAATTTATCGGGATCAGTCATCACAACGGGGGCTTCACCCGAATTGGCGATGGTGATGGTGACATTCGCAGGACTTATTCTTATTCTGTTTCGGGGCAAAGGAAAATACCTGTGCCTGATGCCGATTTGTGTTGCGGTGGTATCGATGATGACATTTTCTGCGCCTGATATTTTGGTATCGGACGAAGGAAAAGTTATGGCGATAAAAGACGGAGGTAAAATTTATCTCTCATCGGCACGGCGTGATAAATTTACAGTGGAAACATGGATCAAAAGATGGAATGCCACAGATGTCGCGCCCATACCATTTCCGCGTCAGGGCAAAATAGATTTGCAGAATGGTGGATATATTTCCTGTGATCCTGCGGCGTGCAGGATGGATGTGCACGGGCGCAAAATATCATTCGGTGGGGCGCGGTTTTATGAATTGCGTGAGGATTGCGCATGGGCAGATATTATTATAAGCGAGGCGCGATTACCCCGTGGCTTTTGTGGGGACAAACCCGTTCATGTTTTCGGGTATTATAATTTCAAGCAGAGTGGCGCAATGGCGATATATTTTGATGGCATCATCAGAACAGTGGGCGAGGGGCGTGGATACAGACCATGGGCTCTTCCCAAATAAAAAAAGGGGGACGGATATTCGCCCCCTTTTTAATAAAGAGTTTATTCTTATGCTGCTTTTTTAGCAGATGCGATTGATTTTAATTCTTGTTCTGCAGCCAAGAACACATCTGCCGATGCCGCTGCGGCAAGGTCGGAATAAGATACAACCCCAACCAAACGTTTCGCGCGGTTAACAACAGGGAAGCGAGAAACTTTCATTTCTGCCATGTTTTTGCAGATGTCATTGACGGTTTGATCATCATAGCAGTAGTAGAGTTTTTGTGTCATGTGGTCTGCTACTTTTGCAGATGTTGGATTTTGTCCTGCTGCAATCGCTGTAATGACGATATCGCGGTCAGTAATTGTTCCAATCAATTTGTCGTTCTGACCAACGGGAAGAAAACCGATATCTTGGTCTTTCATCATTTTTGCAGCATCTTGCAAAGATGCGTCAGGTGAAATCCATTGGCAGGAAGAAGACATGATGTCCTTAATATGTGTTGATGCCATGGTGGCCTCCTATAAAAATTTGTTTCAAAATATGTGCTGTCAGGAAACCCTATACCAATGCATGGGGTATTACAAATATTACGGCAGATTGATTTTCCCTAATGATATGTTCGCATCAGGGAGGCAAGTTCACCTTGAATTTGAACGCGGTCAGGGGTCAGGATGCGCGGTTTATAGGCATCGTTTTCTGCCTCAAGAATAACTTTACCATCGCGGCGATAAATGCGTTTAAGGGTGGCTTCCGCGCCGTCAACTAAGGCAACAACAATTGTTCCATCACGAACAGAGTTTGTTTTTCGGATAATAACAGTATCACCGTCATGAATACCCGCATTAATCATGGAATCACCCTCAACGGTCAGGGCGTAATGTTCGCCATTGCCCATCATTGATGGGGGGATATCAACAAAGTCGCCATCATGTTGAATGGCCTCAATCGGTGTGCCTGCTGCAATTTTGCCAACAAGAGGGAGAGATATCATATCACTGACGGCCGTCATGATGTTTTGTGCAAGGGATGGTTTTGCAGAATTATCCAAACTATCCGGCATCTTAACAACTTCGAGGGCGCGGGCACGGTTGGGCAGGCGTTGTAAATATCCGCGTTCCACCAGACCTGTAATCAGGCGGTGAATCCCCGATTTGGATTTCAGATCAAGCGCATCCTTCATTTCGTCAAATGAGGGGGGCACGCCACCATCCGCAACGCGATCACGAATAAACACCAATAAATCCCGTTGTTTTTTCGTCAGCATGTGGCTCAGCCCCTTATGTTCTTGATTAATTCCGTTTTGTTCTTCTTTTGTTTTACACGGATTCGAGGGGCTTGCCAAGTAGTTTTCTAACGGCGGCAGAAATATCCTGTTCCCGCATCAGGCTTTCACCAACCAAAAAGGCATCGTATCCAGCTTCAAACAGGGATTGAAGCTGGGCATGGGTTGATATTCCGCTCTCTGCAACTCGTAGGATAGAGGCGGGAATTTTCTGAACAAGGTCAAAAGCGGTTTGCAAATTCACCTCAAGCGTTGTGAGGTCGCGAGAATTAACGCCGATCATCATTGGGTCAAGTTTCAGGGCGCGATTGAGTTCATCTTCATCATGAATTTCAACCAGAACATCCATTCCCAAACTGATGGCTTGTTTATAAAGAACTGCGGCTGTTTCATCATCCAGTGCCGCCATGATCAGCAAAATGCAATCTGCACCTAGGCCTCTGCTTTCAACAATTTGATAGGGGCTTATCATAAAATCTTTACGAATAACGGGCAGATGTGCAGATTTTTTGACGGCTTCCAAGTCTTCATCGCTGCCTTTGAAGTACGGAATATCAGTCAGAACCGAGATGCAACTTGCGCCAGCCTTTTCATAGGAATTGGCGATATAAACGGGGTCGAAATCTGCGCGGATAATACCTTTGCTGGGGGATGCGCGTTTTATTTCAGCAATTAAAGCGGGTTGTTTTTTGTCGCGCTGTGCACGGATTGCATCACAAAACCCAAGCGGAGAATTTTGCAATTTGGCTTTGTTTTCATGAACAACAGCAGGAATGTAGTGTTCATTCCTGTTTACATGGGCGCGTTTGTCTTCGCATATTTTTTGAAGTGTGTTCATGTATGTGTATTCGAAAAAGATATATAATTTTCAAGAATTTTTAAAGCTGCACCAGTATCTATTGCTTTTTGTGCAAGCGCAACACCCTGTTTCAAATCGGATGATTTTCCGCACAATTCCAGTGTCGCACCTGCGTTGGCCACAACAATGTCACGATAGGATGATGGTTTCCCCTGTAATAATTCCATGAGTGCGCGGGCATTGGTTGTGGCATCCCCACCCTTAATCGATTCGGAAGAAATAGTGGGCAGTCCAAAATCAGATGGTGTCAGGGTGAATTCAGAAATTTGACCATTTTGCAGGCGGGCACAATAAGTATCCCCCGTCAGGGTGATTTCATCAAGTCCGTCAGCGCCATGAACAACCAGAGCGGAAACTGTTCCCAGTTCTTTCAGAGCTTCGGCCATTGGTCGTACCCATGATTTATCAAATACGCCAAGCAATTGGTAAGACGTTCCCGCAGGATTGGCGAGGGGGCCAATCAGATTAAATATTGTTCGGAAACCCAATTCCTTTCGAAGCGCCGCAAGAGGTTTGAGCGACGCATGAAATGCGGGAGCCATCAAAAAACAAAATCCAAATTGATGAAGGGCTGTTTCGCACTGCGCGGGCGATAAATTTAAATTCACGCCGAGTGATTCAAGAACATCGGCCGCACCTGATTGTGAACTGGCCGCGCGATTGCCATGTTTGGCAACAGGCACGCCACATGCAGCCACCACAAAAGCAACTGCCGTTGAAATATTATAAGAATGGGAATGGTCCCCACCTGTCCCGCAACAATCCACGCTGTGGGGTGGTGCAGTGATTGTGGTTGCCCGCGCGCGAAGAATATTTGCGGCCGCCACGATTTCATCAACAGTTTCACCGCGTTGAGAAAGACCCATGAGGAATGCGCCAGCCTGTGCGGTGCTTGCATTGCCATCCAATAAAGAAGATATGGCTTCTGTGGCATCTTGGCGAGAGAGGAGGTGTCCCTCTCTGATATTTTTCAAGAATCTTTGCATGCTGCTATTCTGAGTCTTGTTTGGTTCCATATACGCGTTTCAACAAGTCATCGTTGATTGTTACAGAATATTTATTTTGTAACGCACCCAGATACCCCATGTAACTGGAGCTGGCTAAGTCTGATTCCAGTTGGGCTTTTGTAGATTCTTCCGTCTTGCTATCGCCCTTGGGCAAAGTGATAGAATTAACGCGCCCGATATAGATTCCATTTTTTTCTTTGGAAATGGCCATGATGTATTGTCCTTTATCGGCAGACATCAATCTGTCGGTGATGTCTTTTGCAACACCAGAGTTTCCAGAGCGTGTGAAGGATGCAATGGTTTGCATTTTAGGAACAGATTTTGATGCGCCAGAATTCAAATCATCTACCAATTTTTGTGTAGACAGCAAATTTTCCTGAGCTTGGTTGTCTGCAACCCAAGACGCCATAACGGCAGATTTAACGTCTGCAAATGGTTTGGCTGTCGCAGGGCTGAGTTTATCAACACGCACTGAAAATAACTTTGTTTTGCTGATGTCGCTCAATTGGCTTGGCGCATCGGTTCCCGTTGCAAATGCTTTTGCCAGAATGATATCTGAATCTTTCCCTGCAAAATCCAGCTCCTTAGGTGGTTTTGTGGATTTCGTTAGTTTTTTCAGAGAAATAAGCGTCAGAGGATATTCGCTTTTCATGTCTTCGAATTTATCGCCATTGGCCAGACGATCTTCGATTTTGCTGGTGACATTGTAGACAGCATCACCAGATTTTTCGTCTTCCAGTTCGGCACGAATTTTATCCTGAACCTGAGCAAAAGGAACGGGCGATGCAGCGTTGATTTTGACCAATTTGATAATATGAAAGCCCAAAGCCGATTTAACTGGCCCGATAACATCACCAGATTTTCCATCAAAAACAGGGGTAGCGATATTGGTTGGTAACCCATTTTTTGAAAATGTGTTTTTACCTTGGAATGATTTTTCATTCCCCATCACAGATGTTGTTGCCTCTTTCATTGATTTTCCGGATTTGACAGCATCAACAATTTTCTGTGCTTTGTCTTCATCAGATACCAATGATTGTTCGATATCGGCGGTCACGGGGGATGTATAATCATCCTGATTATCTTCGTAAGCGGCTTTAACATCCGCATCGGAAATGGTTGGTTTTCCAATCTTTGAAGTATCCAGAACGGCGATTGTGACATCACGATATTCAGGAATCATAAAAGATGATTGTATTCCCTGATAATATTTTTCCAAATCTGCATCGGTTGGTTTGCCTGTGATAGATATGGAGGCGTTTGGGAAAAATGATACATCGACAGAGCGGGTTTCATTTTTATAGGCCAGAATATTATCGATCAGCGATTTAGGAATATAGGCACCAGAGGTAATTGTTGCCTTTAATATTTTTGTTGTTAAATCATCGCGTAGGGCAGAGGTCAGTTGTGCTTCGGACATTCCCTGCATTTCAAGAAACTTTTTCAATGCATCTTTATCTGCGACGCCATCTTTTTTAAGAGGTGAAATCATGTCGCGCACTTGATCGGCAATAATCCTGTCTTCAACACGGATGCCCAAATCTGCAGCATCTTTTTTCAAGAGAATTTCAAAAATTTCCTGACGCAAAATATTGTCAATCAAACCCATTTGATAGGCAGCGGATGGATTGATTTGTTGCTGACGCAAAATATTGTTCACACGGTTATTGAACTCGGCAATCTTGATCGGGGTTCCATCAACCTTGGCAAGGTCTGTTTTATTAATGCCGCCATGGAACATTCCGTTCCAGTCGGTAAAAATCAGGCTAACGCCCCCCAAAACCAAAAGTCCCAGAAAAAGGGCAGAGAAGAAACCATTGCGCATCGAGCGAAGTAACATTTTAATCCTCATTTATAAAATTGTGGGGGAACTATAAACGTCCTCTGTTGCCATGCCAAGCCATGATGATGTAAGAAGGTGGAATGATGACCAGAAAAAAATTAATTGCCGGAAATTGGAAGATGAACGGAACCCTGTCCGACGCGAAAGCCTTGGCAGGAGCAATAATCCCTCCCTCAGATAAAGTAGAGATTTGCATTTGCCCCCCTTATTTGCATTTAACAACAGTTTCTGCTGCAAAGCCTGATTCTGTAGGGCTTGGCGCGCAAGATTGTTCCTTGAAAGATAACGGGGCGTTCACGGGAGATATTTCCACAGCGATGTTAAAAGATGTGGGATGTGCCTATGTTATTCTGGGGCATTCGGAACGTCGTCAATATCATGGGGAAACAGATACGTTGGTGGCTGCCAAAGCGCAAAAGGCGCATGACACGGGCCTTGTTACCATAATATGTGTAGGTGAAACCGAGGGAGAGCGAACCGCAGGCATTCAAAATGCGGTTGTTGTATCCCAATTGGCCGCATCAATCCCAAACACTGCAAACGCGCAGAATTTGGTTGTTGCGTATGAACCCGTATGGGCGATTGGAACGGGTAAAACTGCAACTTTGGACGATATTGCAGATATGCACGCAGTTATTCGTAAGTTTTTACAGGAAAAACTGGACAATTCGGCAGCAATCCGTATTTTGTACGGCGGGTCGGTCAAGGCCGATAATGCCAAAGAGATTCTGGCGGTTGATAATGTTGATGGAGCATTGGTAGGGGGCGCAAGTTTGAAGCCAGACCAATTCTTAGCGATTATCAATGCGGCTTAACGCGATATAGACTAAAACGAAAGTAGTTTAAAAATGGAACATGTTGTTCTGGTGATACATTTAATAGTGACTTTTGTCATGATTGTTCTGATTATGTTGCAACGCTCTGAGGGCGGTGGACTCGGTATTGGGTCAGGCGGTGGCGGGATGGGCAATTTTGCATCCGTTCAATCCACAGCCAATGCATTGACCAAAGTTACAACCTATGTTGCGATGGTCTTTTTTGTAACCAGTATTATCTTGGCAATTATGGCTGCGCGTGGCGGAGAATCAAAAAGTATTTTGGATGCCGCCTCGAAAGATGTTCCAGCAGTAACTGAACAAGTAAAACCATCTGAACCCCCAGCCGTTCCGATAGCAAAATAAGATGACAAAATATGTATTTATTACCGGTGGCGTGGTTTCCTCTTTAGGAAAAGGCCTCGCCTCCGCAGCGCTTGGCGCGCTTTTGCAGGCGAGAGGGTACAGCGTCCGCCTGTGTAAAATGGATCCGTATCTGAATATTGACCCCGGCACAATGTCGCCCACCCAACATGGCGAAGTCTTTGTCACCGATGATGGCGCGGAAACCGATTTGGATTTGGGTCATTATGAACGTTTCACAGGTCGCCCTGCATCACAGACCGATAATATTACCACAGGCCGTATTTATATGAACGTTCTGCAACGTGAACGTCGCGGCGAATATCTGGGCGCAACCATTCAGGTTATTCCGCATATCACCGATGAAATTAAATCATTCATTCGCGAGAAAGACGGCACTGCTGATTTTGTTTTGGTGGAAACGGGCGGCACAGTGGGTGATATCGAAGCACATCCTTATCTGGAGGCTGCGCGCCAATTCAGTAACGAAGTAGGGGCTGCGCGTGCTTTGTTTATTCATGCGACATGGCTTCCCTATATCCCTGCGGCGGGCGAGTTGAAAACAAAACCAACCCAACATTCGGTCAAAGAATTAATGTCGGCAGGTATTCGCCCGAATATCCTGCTCTGCCGTGCGGATAGGCACATTGATGAAGGGGAGCGGAGAAAGATTTCCCTGTTCTGTAACATTCCGTTTGAACGTGTTATTCCAGCACTGGATGTAAAATCAATCTATGAAGTGCCATTGACTTATCATGCCGAAGGTTTGGATACCGAGGTTCTCAATTGTTTTGGTTTGCCATCTGATAAAAAACCAGACTTATCCAAATGGATAGATATTGTTGATCGCATTAAAAATCCGGAATCCGAAGTTAAAATTGCGATTGTTGGTAAATATACCGAACTCTCAGATAGCTATAAATCTTTGAACGAAGCCCTGATCCATGGCGGCATTGCCAACCGTGTAAAGGTCAAATTGGAATTTATTGAATCCGAAATTTTTGAACAGGGCGACACCGTCAATCAATTACATGATGTGCATGCAATCCTTGTCCCTGGTGGGTTTGGAGCGCGTGGAACTGAAGGTAAAATCAAGGCGGTTCAATTTGCACGCGAACATAAAATTCCGTATTTTGGAATCTGTTTTGGAATGCAAATGGCGGTGATTGAATCCTGCCGCAATCAATTGGGTTTAAATAAAGCCAGCTCAACCGAGTTTGGTGCAACCGATGAACCTGTTGTTGGGTTGATGACCGAATGGGTCAAGGGCAATGAAACCGTTGCCCGTACCAATGCGGGGGATTTGGGTGGAACAATGCGTTTGGGGGCTTACCCCGCCGCATTAAAACGCGGATCTCATGTCGCCGATATTTACGGCAAAACAGATATCAGTGAACGCCATCGTCACCGGTATGAGGTCAATGTTGCCTATATTGATCGTTTGGAACAAAAAGGCATGGTGTTTAGCGGATTATCCCCAGATGGAAAATTGCCTGAAATTGTTGAAATTTCTGACCACCCTTGGTTTGTTGGGGTACAATTCCACCCTGAACTGAAATCCAAACCATTTGATCCTCATCCGTTGTTTGTGTCGTTTGTGAAGGCTGCCTTAGACAAAAGTCGTCTGGTTTAGGCCAGAAAACAAGAAAGCTTGCAAAATCGGCAAGCCCTCTTTATATAATATGAAAAAACAAGATATGAGGATAGTCCATGTGCGATAGAGCAGAGCATTTCAATTCACCTGAACGTATTAACAAATGGGGCGGTGAAAGCCTCGGAACGGCCGTTGCTTTAACTGTGGCTTTGGGGTTGGGTGGGCATTTTCTGAAAGCCGCGCATCCAGAGGAAGTTAAGGCGATGAAGGCCGCTGTTTCTGAAACGGCTCATCAAGTTGTCGATAAAATCGCAGCCATAGAGATAGATGAATGCACCATGAAGGCTTTGGCGCATTCCCCACCTTTTGGATGCAATAAATAGTATTTTCGTGACTTGCCCTGTTCTTCGCCCTGCGCTACATATAGCCCCATG
>CAZVSN010000009.1:11277-17698 GCA_964629455.1 uncultured Micavibrio sp.
AATGACTGCAATTATTGATATTTATGCCCGCCAGATTTTGGATAGCCGTGGAAACCCGACTGTCGAAGTTGATGTTATCCTTGAAAGCGGCGCCCGCGGACGCGCAGGCGTTCCATCTGGTGCATCAACTGGCGCACACGAAGCTGTTGAACTTCGTGATGGTAAAAAAGATTACTATGGCGGAAAAAGTGTTCAACAAGCCGTTGATAACGTGAACGGTGAAATCGCCGAAGCGATTTGCGGTATGGACGCAGAAGCGCAAGCCATTATCGACAAAGCGATGATCGAGCTCGATGGCACTGAAAACAAAGGTCGTTTGGGTGCAAACGCAATCCTTGGCGTGTCACTTGCTTGCGCGCGCGCAATGGCAGAAGAAATGGACCAACCCGTTTACCGTTATGTGGGTGGTATCCATGGGCATCTGTTGCCAGTACCATTGATGAACATCATCAACGGTGGCAAACACGCGGACAACCCTGTTGATTTCCAAGAGTTTATGATTGTGCCTGTATCTGCTCCAACCATGGCAGAAGCCATTCGTTACGGCGCAGAAGTATTTCATGCATTGAAGAAAAACCTCTCAGCAGCTGGCATGAATACAAACGTTGGTGATGAAGGTGGATTTGCGCCTGCTGTGAACTCTGCAACCGAAGCGCTCGACTTTATTATGAAGTCAATTGAATCTGCTGGTTATATCGCTGGTCAGGACATCATGATTGCTTTGGATGTTGCATCCACTGAATTCTTCAAAGACGGTAAATATCATCTGGAAGGCGAAGGTCGTACCCTCGACACTGCCGGAATGATTAAATACTATGAAGAGCTATGCGCGAAATATCCGATTTGTTCCATCGAAGACGGTCTTGCCGAAGATGATTGGGATGGTTGGGTTGCATTGAATAAAGCGCTTGGTGATAAAATTCAATTGGTCGGTGATGATTTGTTTGTAACCAACCCGAAACGTTTGGCCATGGGCATCGAGAAAAAAGCAGCGAATGCTATTCTCGTGAAAGTGAACCAAATCGGAACATTGACTGAAACTTTGGAAGCCATTCAAATGGCACAAAAAGCAGGAATGGGTGTAATTTTATCCCACCGTTCAGGCGAAACCGAAGATTCAACCATTGCTGATTTGGCTGTGGCAACCAACGCAGGTCAGATTAAAACTGGGTCTTTGTCCCGTTCTGACCGGATTGCAAAATACAACCAACTGATCCGTATTGAAGAAGAGTTGGGCCCGATTGCAGAATATGCAGGATATTCCATCCTTCGTTCTATTCCTGCAAAAGCAGCAGCGAAGAAAAACGCAGCTTAGTCATTTGAATAGATTTTAATTTTATCCCCCTTTTTTATCCCCCTCTGGCGACAGTGGGGGATAATTTTTTTTAAATAATCGCATTTACCAATTGACCAACGAATCGGTTTGATTCACACTGGCCGAATGAAACAACTCCTCGAACATAATGATTTGGTTCGTAAAAACCTGCTGGCTTTGATCGGCATGGGGTTGTGTTTTTATTTTTCATATCATTTATTGCAGGGGGAACGGAGCTATTTTCGGTATTTAAGCCTGCAACAAACTATTTCCGATATGAAGAAAAATAGCGAAAATTTGAAACAGGAACGTGCCAATCTGGAAACCCGCGTATCGATGTTGCGCAGTGGGTCGATTGATAAAGACCTGCTCGAAGAGCGTGCCCGCATTATTCTTGGGTTTCGCAATCAGGGTGAAAAAGACATTTTGGTTAGAAAATAGTTATCTCCCAGAATCCCTATAAATATCAACATGTTGCGGTGCACAAACGCATATTTTAACTGGTAACACTGGTTAAAATCGTCTATCAATCCTCGTAATTTCAAGAACGAGGTTTTGCCGTGTCAAAAGACAATACAAAAAAGTCGAATACCAAATCTGCCCCTTTAACGAACAGCAATCAATTGCCATCATTGGACGAGATGAAAAAGCTGTATCGCGATATGCTTCTGATCCGTCGATTTGAAGAAAAAGCAGGGCAGTTATACGGCATGGGTTTGATTGGTGGATTCTGTCATCTGTATATCGGTGAAGAAGCCGTTGTGACAGGTGTGCAATCTGTTCAACAAAAACAAGATACTGTTATCACGGCTTATCGTAACCACGGACATATGTTGGTGTGTGGCATTTCTGCAAACGAAGTTATGGCAGAACTGACGGGACGTGAGGGTGGATGTTCGCGCGGTAAAGGCGGGTCGATGCACATGTTTTCCGTTGAAAATAATTTCTATGGCGGACACGGTATTGTCGGCGCACAGGTTTCTATCGGAACCGGTTTAGGCTTTGCGCATAAATACAAAAAAGATGGCGGTGTTGCCATTGCCTATATGGGTGACGGCGCGGCTGACCAAGGTCAGGTTGCTGAAAGCTATAACATGGCAAAGCTTTGGAATTTGCCTGTTCTCTACATCGTTGAAAACAACCAATACTCAATGGGTACATCCACCAAACGTCACGCGGCCGGTGAGTTTTATCGTCGCGGCGAAGGATTTGGCGTGAAGGGCGAACAAGTGGACGGCATGGATATTTTTGCTGTGCGCGAAGCCGCATCCCGTGCACTTGATGATATTCGTGCGGGCAATGGTCCATACATACTTGAGATTATCACCTATCGGTATCGCGGACATTCTATGTCTGACCCTGGGAAATATCGCAGCAAAGACGAAGTTGAAAAATTCAAAACCGAGCGCGACCCGATTGAAGGTATCAAAAAAGCCATGGCCAAAGAATATGGCGTGACCGAAGACGATTTGAAACCAATCGACAAGGAAGTGAAAGATATTGTTGCTGAGGCAGCGCAATTCTCTCAGGACTCTCCGTTCCCAGCAGAATCTGAGCTGTGGACTGATATCATGGTCGAAGCATAATCGGTTTGTTTGAGATAAGAATTCAAAAGGAAGAATAAAAATGTCTATCAATATTTTAATGCCTGCATTATCCCCGACGATGACCGAAGGAAATTTGGCGCGCTGGATTAAAAAAGAAGGCGACAAAGTTAAAGCAGGCGAAGTGATCGCCGAAATTGAAACTGACAAAGCAACGATGGAAGTCGAAGCGGTTGATGAAGGCGTTATCGGAAAAATTCTCGTTCCTGAAGGCACACAAGGCGTTTTGGTGAATGCGCCGATTGCTGTTTTGCTGGAAGACGGTGAAACCGAAGTCAAAGGCGGCATTCCTGCATCACCATGTATGGCGGCAGATATTCCATGCATTCCAAATAACGCACCCGTGGCAACCGCCACAACCGAAACTAGTGTTGCATCTCAACCTGCCGGTGCCGTGATTGCCAACCGCGATATTTTATACGCGCAAGGTGTGGTGATTGAACCGCCACCCTTTGATGAAGAAAAATTTATGAGCAACACGCAACCAATGCAAGTGCGTGAAGCATTGCGTATGGGTATGTCTGAAGAAATGCGCAAAGACCCAACCGTTTTCCTGTTGGGTGAAGAGGTCGCCGAATATAACGGTGCGTATAAAGTATCCCAAGGGATGCTTGATGAATTTGGCCCTGACCGCATTGTCGATAGCCCGATTACCGAATACGGTTTTGCTGGCTTGGGCGTTGGCGCTGCGATGTCGGGTTTGAAACCCATCATCGAATTTATGTCGATGGATTTCGTGATGCAGGCCATTGACCACGTCATCAACTCTGCTGCCAAAACATTATATATGGCTGGCGGAAAACTCGGTTGCCCGATTGTGTTCCGTGGACAAAACGGTGCGCCTGGTAAAGTTGGTGCACAACACTCCCAATGTTTTGCGTCATGGTTTGCCCATGTGCCGGGATTGATTGTGTTGGCCCCATGGTCTGGTGCAGATGCCAAAGGTTTGATGAAAGCCGCCATTCGTAACCCAAACCCAGTGATGATTTTGGAACACGAATTAATGTATGGGCAAATTTTTGAAACCCCAGTGGATGAAGATTTTGTTATTCCTATCGGACGTGCAAAAATCGAACGCGAAGGAACAGATGTGACCATCGTGTCATTTTCCATCATGGTTGGTAAATCTTTGGAAGCCGCTAAAGTTCTGGCGGAACAAGGAATTAGCGCCGAGGTAATTAACCTCCGTACTATTCGCCCATTGGATCGTCACACAATCATTGAAAGTGTGAAGAAAACAAATCGCGTTGTGAGCGTGGAAGAGGGATGGCCGTTTGCGGGCATCGGTTCTGAAATTGCGGCACTGATCAACGAACACGCATTTGATTATCTGGATGCGCCAGTTGTGCGTGTTCATGCTGCCGACGTGCCAATGCCATATGCATTCAATCTAGAAAAAATGGCAACCGTTCAACCAGAAAATATTGTCGAAGCTGTTAAAAAAGTTTGTTACCGTTAAGAGGAACTGAAGATGCCAATTAATATTTTAATGCCTGCATTGTCCCCGACCATGACCGAAGGAACTTTGGCAAAATGGTTGAAAAAAGAAGGCGATACTATTAAGGCAGGCGAAGTTATTGCCGAAATCGAAACCGACAAAGCAACGATGGAAGTTGAAGCTGTTGACGAAGGCAAATTGGGTAAAATCCTGATTGCCGCAGGCACAGCAAATGTTGCGGTGAACGCGCCGATAGCTGTTTTGCTCGAAGACGGTGAAGATGCATCTGCCATTTCTGCTGCTCCTACTGCGGCAGCACCAAAAGCTGCATCAGCCGCGTCTGCACCTTCACCAGTTTCCGCAGCACCAACGTCAGCCGCACCTGCTGCGCTGGTTGCTGCATCAGGCACTCGTGTCTTTGCATCTCCACTTGCACGGCGCATTGCGGAACAAAAAGGCGTTGATTTGAAATCAGTGACAGGCACAGGCCCACACGGACGCATTGTAAAATCAGATGTTGAAAATGCCAAAGCAGGCGGGCCTGCACCAGCAACAAAATCAGCATCTTCTGCGCCTGCCTCTTCTGGTCCAGATGCGAAAGCCTTGGCCGATATGCTGGGTATGGAATACACAGAGATTCCAAACAACAATATTAAAAAGGTGACAGCACGTCGCCTGACTGAAGCCAAACAAACCATTCCGCATTTCTATCTCTCGGTGGATTGCGTATTGGATAATCTGCTTGCGGCACGCGTTGCCATGAACGAAGCGGCGGACGGAGCCTATAAACTTTCGGTCAATGATTTCATTATCAAGGCCAATGCGATGGCGCTAAAAGCATATCCACCTGCCAATGTATCTTGGACAGATGATGCGGTTTTACAATACAAACATGCGGATATCTCGATTGCTGTGGCAACGCCAAACGGGTTGATTACCCCGATTATCAAAGCGGCTGAAACCAAATCTATCAGTGAAATTTCAAACGAGATGAAAGATTTGGCAAAACGCGCCAAAGAAGGAAAATTGAAACCCGTTGAATTCCAAGGCGGATCATTCTCTATCTCTAACCTCGGTATGTTCGGCGTGAAAAATTTTCAAGCGATTGTGAACCCGCCACAAAGCTGCATCATGGCAGTGGGAGCGGGGGAAGAGCGCGTTGTCGTTGAGAACGGTCAAATGGTTGTGCGTACCGTTATGACGGTGACCCTGTCCACTGACCATCGCTCGGTTGATGGTGCGGTTGGTGCGGAATACCTGCAATACTTCAAACGTTTCATCGAAAACCCAGTGATGATGCTGGCTTAAGGGAGTGAAAGGATACTGACATGCATACTCAAATCAATTTTCCTTATTCCGTTTCGGAAATTTTTAATCCAAATGCCCGCGCTCGTTTGAGTGAATTGAGATTATCTGCATTGGAACTTTTTAATGGTGATAAGAAAAAGGCATGGGCATTTATTTGTAAGCCACACACGCTTCATAACGAAAAATCATTATTTGAACTATCTGAAGAATCTCCAAGCTCTCACCAAGAGGCATTATCGCATATCGGTCGTATAGAGCATGGTGTATGTGTTTAAGGAAAAATGGCAATGTCCCCCCAACGCCCAATGACAGATCGTGAAATAGAGTGCATTAAATTGCTTCATGGCAATTCGTTGTCCAAGATCTTTTTTGATAGTTTTTCTCACCCCAGAATAAAAATGCGGAAAGACCTTGTTGTTGATTTTACCATGGCGTGTCTTGCTGTTACAAAATCATTTGATAATCATGATGTTGTGAATGCGGCCGTTAGGAAATTGCATGAACCAAGTAAAAAATTTGATGGCGCGAAACCCTATTTCTATGGGTCTTTGTCTAATCTTAACTTTGCATATGCAACAGAAGACATAAAGAATGGGTTATCTGAAAAAACAGGGCAGAATATTATCCTCCCAGAGGCATATGAGAGAAGTGTGAATAATAGATTGTGGGAAATCAGAAATTATCTCAACAGTGAACAGTTAAGGTCAATTTTCTTTAGTGAACATAAAAGGAATTAAAATGTCTGAACAAAATTTT
>CAZVSN010000009.1:17798-35657 GCA_964629455.1 uncultured Micavibrio sp.
AGGTCAATTTTCTTTAGTGAACATAAAAGGAATTAAAATGTCTGAACAAAATTTTGATGTTGTTATTATTGGTGGTGGTCCCGGTGGATATGTGGCGGCAATTCGCGCGGCGCAACTGGGGATGAAAGTCGCCGTTGTTGAGGCCAACCATTTGGGCGGTATCTGCCTCAACTGGGGATGTATTCCGACCAAGGCTTTGCTTCGTTCTGCGGAAGTTTTTCATTTGATGAATCATGCAGATGCTTACGGTCTGTCTGTCGAAAAGCCATCTTTTGATATTAAAAAGATTGTTGAACGCTCACGCGCTGTATCCAAACAACTTGCGGGTGGGGTTGGACATTTGCTGAAAAAAAATAAAGTGACCGTGTTTGATGCTTATGGTCGTTTGCAAGGCAAAGGCAAAATCGAAATTGAAATGAAAGATAAAACAAAACAAGTTTTATCAGCAAAACATATCATCGTGGCAACGGGGGCGCGTGCGCGTGTTCTTCCAGGGTTAGAGCCTGATGGAAAATTGGTTTGGACTTACCGCGAAGCGATGGTGCCTGATTTTATGCCGAAATCATTGCTGGTTATCGGGTCGGGTGCAATCGGAATTGAATTTGCATCTTTCTATCGCACATTGGGCGCTGATGTGACCGTTGTTGAGGTCATGGAAAAAATCATGCCTGTCGAAGATGACGAGATTTCGGGTCTGGCACGCAAAGCGTTTGAAAAACAAGGCATGAAAATTATGACCTCTGCCAAAGTTATCAAATTGGAAAAGGGCGCAAATAATGTGACCTGCCATGTTGAGGTTGCAGGTAAGGTTGAAAAAATAACCGTTGACCGTGTGATTGCGGCGGTGGGTATTGTTGCCAATATCGAAGACATTGGTTTGGCGAACACCAAAGTCAAAACCGAAAAAGGTCAAATCGTAACGGGTAAATATTCCGAAACCGATGAAGCGGGTGTTTATGCCATCGGTGACGTTGCCGGTGCGCCATGGCTCGCCCACAAAGCATCGCATGAGGGAATTATTTGTATCGAGAAAATTGCAGGTCTGAAAGACGTGCACCCACTCGATAAATCTGGCATTCCGGGTTGTACCTATGCCCACCCACAAGTGGCATCTATTGGGTTGACGGAAGCCAAAGCCAAAGCCGCAGGGTATGATATTAAAGTCGGTCGTTTTCCGTTCATGGGCAATGGTAAAGCGATTGCGCTCGGTGAACCTGAAGGTTTGGTCAAAACCATTTTTGATGCAAAAACAGGCGCCTTACTTGGTGCGCATATGATTGGTGCAGAAGTAACCGAGATGATTCAAGGTTTCGCAATCGGCAAAACATTGGAAGCAACGGAATTGGAATTTATGCATACCGTATTCCCGCATCCGACCCTGTCTGAGATGATGCATGAGTCTGTTTTGTCTGCCTACGGCAAAGCAGTGCATTTCTAGGCATAAAAAGGAGAGATGGCCATGACCGTCAACAAAAGAACGATTGCCCTTCTTTCTTCTGTCATTATCGCATTATTTGCCTATGGGGCAGAGTATCTGAAAAAAGATGCATCAAGCATGAGCCCCGTTGTTCAGTCACAACAGCTGGACACATCACGCATCTGGACGCGTGGGACGACGGGAAATGCAGCAGAGAATGCCGCGCATCATTTTAAAAAACATGGACATGAGTTTGGGTTTAAAACAGAACAAGAGTATGTTGCTGCGGCGGTAAAATTCACAACCGAGCCGTTGCCAACAGGTATTTTAAAAAACACCCAACGCGATGGTGATGTCGCATTTTATAATCCTAAGACGGCGGAATACGCCGTGAAATCAAAACGCGGATTGATACGCACCTATTTCAAACTGAATCCACAAATTCATGGATATAAATCCAATACCGATTATTTTAATGCGCAGGCAAGAAATCCTGCCAATGACAATCGCCCTCAATAATTGTCTGAATAACCCCCTTTACTTACCCGCTTCGAATCACCTATAGTTTTCTCATATTCTTCTGGGGGAGGAGTATGATGTCCGCACAATCTATCTCAACACCAGTGTTGCCAGAGGCAAACCCATTGTTACAGGCGTTCCAAGCCGCATGTTCTTCTGCTGGGTTGGCGGTTATGATTCCCGAGCCAGCCAATAGCAGTATTTTCCGTACAACGGCAAAATAAGTGCCTATTAACCTCGTTTTTCTGTCATTTTTCTATTTTTCCCTGATTTTTCAAGCCATTAACCTCTCTATTGCTTGACTCTTTTCCGATGTCGTTCAAATATAAAGCCATAACAGACAGTTAAGGGGGAGGATGCAGTATGACCCGTTCCGAATTGATACAAACTTTGTCCGAGCGCAATCCGCATTTGTATTTGCGTGATATTGAAAAAGTTGTCGATGCATTTTTCGGCGGCATCAGCGATGCATTGGTCAAAGGTGATCGTGTTGAGTTGCGTGGGTTTGGAACCTTCTCGGTTAAAGAACGCGCAGCGCGTGTTGGTCGCAATCCCCGTACGGGTCAATCGGTTGAAGTTGGCGCGAAACGTTTGCCATTTTTCAAATCTGGTAAAGAATTGCGCGACCGTTTGAACACTGATGAATAATTCATGGCGACGATAGGCAAGTTTCTGGTGACAGCTCTGTTCACGCTCCTTTTGATAGGGGTGGCGATGGCAAACCCCTCGAAAGTTTCATTTTCTATCCCGCTATTTTATGATGCGTTGCCTGTCCCTTTGGCCATTATCATTTTGAATTCTGTTATTCTTGGGTTTGTCTGGGGTGCGCTTATTGTTTGGTTAAACGGGTCTGGCGTGCGCGGAGATGTTCGTCGTCTGAAGCGCGAAATCAAAATGTTGGAACAAGAAATTTCAAAAAAGGTATAGTCGGAAATGACAAAGATATATTGTGCGATTGATACGCCTGATGTCGCGCGCGCGTCTGAACTTGCAAAACAAGTGGCCAGCGCAGGATGCGGAATAAAGCTAGGTTTGGAATTCTTTACCTATAACGGGTCATCGGGAGTGATGGCGGTTGCCAAATCCTGCCCCGATGCACGCATATTTCTTGATTTAAAACTGCATGATATTCCGAATACAGTGGCAGGCGCATTAAGGTCAGTTGCGCGTTTGGGTGTTGCTTATGTGAATGTTCATGCAACAGGCGGCGCAGAGATGATGCGCGCAGGGCTCGATGCATTGCATGATGAATCAAAAAAATTGGGTTTGCCCGTTCCGCAATTATTGGCGGTGACGGTTCTAACCTCACTCGATGCGGGAGCCTTAAATGAAGTGGGGCAGGGGAGTATTCCGTCTGAACAGGTTATCAGGCTTGCAAAACTCACCAAAAATTCTGGGTTGGCAGGTATTGTGTGCTCAGGGCAGGAAATTGAATTGGTACGAAGCGTTATAGGACATGATTTTGCGTTGATGGTTCCGGGAATTCGCCCTGCGGGGGCGGATGTGGGCGACCAAAAACGCGTGATGACCCCGAAAGATGCAATGATGGCGGGAGCGACCCATCTGGTGATTGGTCGCCCGATAACAGGAGCCAAAGACCCTGCACAAGCGGCAGCAGATATTTTGGCAACATTGGGGTGATTGGGGAGTAATATCATGCAGGAATTTTTATTGGCTCATTATGATGTATTGCGTGCGTTGCATATTATTGCAGTGATTGCGTTTATGGCGGGGATGCTTTATCTGCCGCGCCTTTATATTTATCATACATCGGCACAAATCGGCGGCGAATTGTCTGAAACATTGAAAGTTATGGAGCGTCGCTTACTTCGTGCCATTTTGAATCCTGCCGCTATTGTAATGCTGATTGTCGGTGGGTTGATGATATGGGCAAACCCAGAATTGATGAAGCAAGGGTGGTTTCATGCCAAGCTGACATTGCTGTTTTTGATGTTCGGGTGCCATGGCGCGTTTTCAAAGTGGCGCAAAGATTTTGCGTCTGATAAAAACACGAAATCAGCCTTTTTCTATCGCGTATGGAACGAAATCCCAACTGTTTTGATGATTGCGATTGTTCTGCTGGTTATCCTGAAGCCATTTTAATGAAATTTATATGAAAAATTGCCAGATAGCTGATTTTATGCAATAATAATATTGACTCATCTATTTTCCATGTGTATAAATTGGGTGTCTTTAACGAAACTCCTGACAATTGAATAAGTTTATTTGGGTTGCCACCCTAGGGGATGTTTCATATCAGGTCAGACAATTTTCCCCTGATGGTTAAAGCAAATCCCCGAACAAGTCAGAGCACCTTTCATCCATTATTTTCAACCCTTCAAACAGATTTTATCCCCGCTTGAAAAATCAACATCATAAGAGAACAGCATGAATTTACAGGATCTTAAAACTCGATCCCCGTCCGAACTTTTGGCATTCGCCGAAGAATTAGAAATCGAAAATTGCAATACAATGCGGAAACAGGACATGATGTTTGCTGTCCTGAAACGTTTGGCAGAGCAAAATGTGCCGATTACAGGCGCAGGCGTGTTGGAAGTTTTGCAAGACGGTTTTGGGTTCTTGCGTTCCCCTGAAGAAAATTATTTGCCTGGCCCAGATGATATTTATATCTCTCCATCTCAAGTCCGTCGTTTTGGTTTACGGACAGGGGATATTGTTGAAGGTGAAATCCGCGCTCCGAAAGAATCTGAACGGTATTTCGCCCTGTTAAAAGTCGACAGTATCAATGGCGAAGGCCCTGAAAAAATCCGTCATCGTATTAACTTTGACAATTTGACCCCATTATATCCAGAACGCAAAATCAATTTGGAATTGGCCGATCCGACCAAGAAAAACATGACACAACGCGTTATTGAACTGACATCCCCATTGGGTTTCGGTCAACGTGCGTTGATTGTGGCGCCTCCGCGTGTTGGTAAAACGGTGATGCTTCAAGATATTGCGCATTCCATTGCAACCAACCATCCTGATGCGTATCTAATCGTTCTGTTGATTGATGAACGCCCAGAGGAAGTGACCGACATGGCACGTTCCGTCCGTGGTGAAGTTGTATCATCAACATTTGATGAACCAGCCGCCCGTCACGTTCAGGTGGCAGAAATGGTCATGGAAAAAGCAAAACGTCTGGTCGAACATAAACGCGATGTGATTGTTCTTCTCGACTCGATTACCCGTCTTGCCCGTGCCTATAACACCGTTGTTCCATCATCTGGTAAAGTCTTGACCGGTGGTGTGGACGCGAATGCGTTGCAACGTCCGAAACGTTTCTTCGGTGCTGCCCGTAACATTGAACAGGGCGGATCGCTCACCATTATCGCGACCGCGTTGATTGATACAGGGTCACGCATGGACGAGGTGATTTTCGAGGAATTTAAAGGTACAGGTAACTCGGAAATTGTACTCGATAGAAAAATTGCCGATAAACGCGTCTTCCCAGCCATCGATATTCAGAAATCCGGTACTCGGAAAGAAGAATTGCTGGTTCCGAAAGAAACATTGCAGAAAATGTGGCTTCTCCGCCGTATTCTCAACCCAATGGGAACTGTCGATGCCGTTGAATTCCTGATCGATAAATTGAAAGACACGAAATCAAACGAAGATTTCTTCCAATCAATGAATCAGTAACTTCATATGTCCGTTTCTTCTAATTTACAGGATATAAAATCACTCATATCCAAATCTTGTGCCCATTCAGGGCGCAAGGTGGATGATGTGACCTTGGTTGCTGTATCCAAATTTCAAGATGACGGGAAAATTGATGAAGCGTTAAATGCGGGGCTGCGTGTATTCGGTGAAAACCGCGTGCAGGAAGCGGAAACGCATTGGGTTGCACGTCGCGCGCAATATCCCGATTTACAACTCCATCTGATTGGCCCGTTACAATCCAACAAAGCCAAAGATGCCGTTGCCTTATTCGATGTGATTGAAACCATTGACCGCGTGAGCATTGCCGAAGAAATTGCCAAGGAATGCACCAAACAGCATAAGAATCCTGTCTGCTTTATTCAGGTGAATACAGGGGGCGAGGAGCAAAAGGCGGGAGTGTCACTGGATGGTTTACCGTCCCTTATCACAACCTGTCAGAATTTAAAATTAAACCTACAAGGGCTGATGTGCATTCCACCTGTGGACGAACCTGCCGCCTTTCATTTTGCGTTGCTAAAAAAATTATCATTGCGCCATAACTTACCATTCCTCAGTATGGGGATGAGTGCCGATTTTGAGAAAGCTATCAAGGTGGGTGCAACGCATGTTCGAATAGGAACCGCTTTATTCGGTGACCGCCAACCTCAAGAATAAGAAATAAAAAGTAAAAAAAACCGGCTGTGAATTCTTCACAAGCCGGCAGAGTTTGGGTGGGTAAGGGGTAAACTGGTTACATCAGAACGGGAACAGAATGTCGTAGAGTTGTGTTCCTGTTCTTGGTTGTTGAACATCGGTAATCTGACCTTTGCCACCATATGAAATACGGGCTTCGGCAATTTGGTCATAGGAAATGGTGTTGTCGATATTCACATCTTGCGGACGAATAACGCCAGCGAGTTGCAGAACGCGATTTTCATAGTTTACGCGAACTTCTTGCGAACCTTTAATCACCATATTTCCATTTGGCAGAACTTGGGTCACTGTTGCTGCCAGCTTCATGCTGATTTTTTCTTTACGGTCTGTTGTCCCGTCACCTGCATATTTGGATGTAGATGTTCCGCTTACCAGATTTGTTGGGTCAATGGCCTCGGGAAGAACTTGCGCCAATTTTGTTTCTGTACCCCACAATTTAGGAAGAGCGGCATTTTCAGATGTTGTTCTGGAACGATCGGTTCCATTTTCCATTTTTCCTTTGTCATCAATATCAATAACAACCGTCATAATATCGCCCACAGTTTTGGCGCGTTGGTCACGAAAGAACCCTTTTTGTACGCCTGTCCATAGTGAGTTGGCTTGGGTCGTGACAATTTCTTTTTCAGGCATTGGCATTGTGACAGGTTTCTGACTTGTCTTCATAATAGGGTCAGAGATGTTTGATTGTGTTGGAACTGCGCCCACATGTTCCAGCCTGTCAACAGTGTTACAAGCGGATAGACTGGTTCCAGTTAGTGCAATCAGGATCAAGTGTTTTGTTGTGTTCATATTTATCATGTTATTACCCACCTTTCGGTTATCTGTCATTTTTGACTTTGATTATTGAACGCGTACTATTTTATCTCCGGTAACTTCCCCGCGCAGCGATTGGTTGCTGGACAGATTCATCACACGAATAAAATCACCCTCTGCGCCATTCTGCATGGCTTTTCCTTTGGCGGTTAGAAGAAGCCCACCTTCAGAGAATTGGATAAGAATTTCATCACCGCGTGCAACCAATTGCGGGGACACAACATCGCGGTCGCGGATTGGAATGCCTGCCTCAACCATACGCACTGGTGTTTTCCCCAAAAGGCGGTCGGCATCAACAATCGTATCATTGACCATATTTCTGGATGGCACACTAATCCATTGAATGTCACCAGACCCGACAATGTCACCAGCCTTTAAGGCAGAGGACAAGACAGGGATCTGTGTTGTTTTTTCAATCAATCCACTAACGGTCAGTGTTTTGATGGGGTTGGCTGCGCTAGGTGCAGCAATCACAGCCGAGAAAACATCGCGTCCTGGAACATAATTCATTTGAGCTACTTCAGCCGTTGCTGCCACATTTCCAGGAAGAGAAATAACAGGGGCAACATTTTGTAAGGAAACATCAAACTCACCATTCACACCGCGTGCAACCAAATCTTTTTTGATAAGAGCAGTAATATCATTCACGGCAATTGTTTGTTCGGTGCGGCGAATGGTAATCTGGTCGGCAGGGGAAGATGTTTCCCATTTCAAATCATATAAGTTGGCAATGCGTTGTAATGTTCTGGCATTCAGAATAATTGTCTGACCAGGGGAGGGGGCGTTACCAACGATTACATTCTTCTTTTGTGGAACATCATCAAAAAGGTCTGAGGTTTTGACAACAGAATCATTGATAACGGCTTCGGTTTTCAGCGTTGCGGCTTCGGCAGATTTAACCCCTAAGAACACATAGAGGATGCCATAGGTAACGGCCAAACCAATTGCCAAAGATTTGAAAGTTAATCGACACATAAACAAAATGGTCTGTTTTGTTTGTTGTTTTTCAATATCAGTCAATGTCATATGTTTTTTCATGTTTTTACCCATTTTTATCAGACATATTTTTCCTACCGATAATCTATGCAAGCCTTATGCCAGCTTATGAATTATGGTTATCTTAACTGGTTGACGGTATTCATCATTTCGTCAGATGTTTTAATAACATTAGAATTCATTTCATAGGCACGTTGGGCTGAAATCAGCAGGGTAATCTCCTTAACCGAGTCCACGTTGGATTGTTCCAACATTCCTTGGCGGATTGTCCCCAAATTATCTGTTCCGGGGTTGGCAGCAATTGCCTGACCCGAAGCTTCGGTTTCAAGGAACATCGTATCTCCTGTTGCTTCCAAACCAGCAGGGTTCACGAAATCAACAATTTCTAATTGCCCGATATTTTGCATTGCCGTTTGTTGTGGCAACTTGACTGACACAGCACCCTCGCTGTTAACCTCGATATACAAGGCATCGGTCGGAACAGTAAACCCTGGGAGGACTTTGTATCCTTCGGATGTTACAATTTCGCCATTGGCATTGGTTTGGAATGCGCCTGCGCGGGTATAGGCTGTATCACCGTTTGGCAACTCAACTTGGAAGAAACCACGTCCACTGATGGACCAATCCAGATCATTATCTGTTTGTTCTAAGGTTCCTTGTTCTTGAATACGGTAGGTTGCAGCAGGGCGCACACCAAGACCCAAGGACAATCCAGTTGGAACAATAGTTCCAGCAGAGGAGGATGTTGATCCAGGGCGATCAATTTGTTGATACATCAAATCTTTGAATTCAATGCGTGACCTTTTGTAACCTGTGGTGGTCATGTTGGCGATGTTGTTGGAAATGCTATCAACATTCATCTGTTGAGCGAGCATCCCTGTTGCGCCGATGGCTAATGATCTCATGATTTTTCTCCTTAACCTTTTAATTAACCTGTTGTTTTGGCAAGTTTCTGGATTGCAGCAACTTGGCGGTCTTGTTCATTTTGAACCATTCTTACAGTCGATTGATATGTTCTTAAAATATTAATCATGCGTGTTGTTTCTTGAATGGCATTGACGTTTGAACCTTCCAGAGCACCCTGCATTACTTTTGTATTGATGGCAGGAACACCAGCACTTGATGCAGAATATAATCCGTTACCTTCTGGTTTTAGATCCTGCAAATTCGCAAATTCATAAACGCCGATACGACCGACAGTATTTCCATCGGCAGTTACCTCGCCTTCATCTGTAATTTTGACTTCTTTGGCGCTGGTTGGAATTGCAATAGCGGTTCCACCTAGCCCAGATACTTTTTGCCCAGAGGCCGTCACCAATTCATTATTATTATTGACCGTGAAATTTCCACCGCGCGTATATTGAATTTGACCGCTTGATGTCATGACAGACATAAATCCAGGACCATTAAGGGCAACATCATAAGTGTTACCGGTATTTTGAATTGTTCCTGACTCGGTTGAATCGTATTGCCCCATGTCATAGACCATAGAAAGGGGGCTTTTGTCGTATCGTTCTTTGGAAATATATTCTTGAAACATTGGGTTCTGTGCACGATAACCTGCTGTATTGGCGTTGGCCACGTTGTTTGCAACCAAAGCCATGGCGCGTTCTAGAACCATCTGACGGGATAACCCTACATATAAGCTGCTTTCCATGATTTTACCTTTTACCCTTTTATGGATTTACTCCGTGAAAGAGTATTGCAGAGAGCGTGCCAATTAAAATATTGTTGTATTTCAATGAATTAGATATATTTTACGAAATGGGCACAGAAAAAAATCAACGCGCGGGAACAAGATTCTGTCAAAATATGCCCTGATAACGGCAAATATTTCCGTCTTTTCAGAAAACACTTTCAAAACAATGCAATTGGCGTTTGAGGAACGGCTCCGACTTGGCTACAATGGGCGTAACTTTTTGATTCATTTCCCTCTTCAGCCTCACGGATAAGACCATGTCAAGCGCCCCAGAAAAAGAAGATTCCGACGAAAACCTACCCGCCATTGATGGTGAGGCGGGTGATGTTGCCGCAGCAGGTGGCAATAAAAAGAAAAAGCTAATTATGATTCTTGCCCCTGTAATCCTTTTGATAGGTGGCGGTGCTGGGCTTTATTTTACAGGTATGTTGGATAAAGTGCTCGGCAAAGAACATCCCGCCGCAACCGCAGAAGAAGGTAAAGAGGGGGCATCAGAAGAAAAGAAAGCCGAGGGCGGCGAGCATGGTGATAAAAAAGAAGAAGGCAAAGAGGGCGAAGGCGGTGAGCATGCAGGGCCTGCTTTCCTCAAAGTGCCTGATTTGATTGTTAATTTAACCAGTGATGGTCAGCAACGTTATTTGCGGTTATCTGTTCAACTTGAATTGGCAAATGAAGCGGATATGAAGGCTGTGGAAGCAGTTTTGCCGCGCGTGATTGACCAGTTTCAGACCTATCTGCGTGAACTGAGAGTTCAGGATTTGCGCGGTTCAAAAGGAATGTATCGGTTGCAAATGGAGCTCCTTTCCCGCGTGAATGCGGCGGCGGCCCCGACCGAGGTCAAGGATGTGCTTTTTCAGGAAATTCTGATACAATAGCCATAAGAAAATAAAACTGGCCTGTTTCTTGAAAGAGATACGGGTTATATGAAGAAGATTATTTTACGGAACCTGAAAGGAATGTCTGATGGCTGATACGCCAACTCAGGAAGCAGACCAGATGAGTGAAGAAGAGCGTCGGATGATGGCTGAATGGGAGGCCATGGCCGGCGATGATGCGTCTGCAGCTCAACCCGATATGGATGCCGTTCCCGGAGTTGACGGGATGGTTCCTGAAGGAAGCACGCGTATCCTGAACCAATCTGAAATTGACTCTCTTTTGGGGTTTGATGACGATACGGCGCATAATGAAACATCGGGCGTGATGGCTCTGGTGAATGCGGCGTTGGTCAATTATGAACGTTTGCCGATGTTGGATATTGTCTTTGACCGTTTGGTCAGGCTGATGTCAACATCATTGCGTAATTTGACATCTGATAACGTTGAGGTTTCTCTCGACCAGATTTCCACAGTTCGTTTTGGTGACTACCTCAATTCTATTCCGCTTCCTGCAATGCTTTCTGTTTTCAAAGCCGAGGAGTGGGATAACAACGGGTTGATTGTTGTTGATAGTGCCCTGATTTATTCTGTGGTTGATGTGTTGCTGGGCGGACGAAAGGGGACCCCTTCTATCCGCGTGGAGGGTCGTCCGTACACCACGATTGAAACAAAATTGGTTGAGCGGATGCTGAACGTCACATTGAATGATATGTCGACGGCATTTGACCCTTTGTCGCCTGTCAGTTTCAAGTTGGAAAACATGGAAACAAACCCACGGTTTGCGGCAATTACGCAGGCTGGGAATGCTTGCGTTTTAGCGCGTATGCGGATTGATATGGGTGATAGGGGCGGGCGGATTGAGATTCTGATTCCTTACGCAACGCTGGAACCTATTCGTGAATTGTTGTTACAGATGTTCATGGGTGAAAAATTCGGACGTGACTCGATTTGGGAAACTCACTTGACCAAAGAACTTTATGATACAGATGTTCATCTTCAGGCTGTGATGGGTGAAAAGACCGTTATGTTGCGTGATATGCTCAACTGGAAAAAAGGGACAGTTGTGATGTTTAATACAAAGCCAATTGATGAAATTGAAATGCGGTGCGGTGATTTTCCGATGTATTTGGGGCCAATGGGTCAGAAAGAGGGAAAAATTGCCGTCAAGATTGAAAAGTATATTCCTCCTGAGCAGGATTAAGTGAACTGAGAGAGTAAATCATGAATAACTTAATGCCACAAATTTCGTTTGGTTTTGATATTCTGATAACCTGTTTGTTGGCGGCAACTATTTTTTTTGCTGTGAAATTATCGCGTCATTTAGATAGTTTCAGATCAAATCGTGCCGATATGGAGAATTTGATACGCGAATTATCAAACCAGATTACGCGCGCGCAAGAGGGCATATCTGTTCTTGATGAGTTATCTGCCAATCGCGGTGACGAATTACGGTCGACAATTTCAAAAGCGCAAGGGCTATCCGATGAGTTGCAATTGATGACAGAGTCTGCCAACTCTTTGGCAGAGCGCTTGGAAACAATGGCTGTTCGGAACCGTGAAATTATTTCTGAAATGGATCAGAAGGCTTTGGGGATGGTCTATCCAGGTGGCAAATCATCTGCGCCTGCATCTGTGCCCCCATTAACTGCAACCAGAACACCAAAATACGAAGAAACATTGACCAAGGCCAAAGCTGATAAATCGAATGATGCGCCTTTTTCAATTCGTGATTATGATTATGAAGATGATGATTTGCAAAACGATGATGGTTTTTCATCGCAGGCAGAGCGTGATTTGGCTGAAGCATTGCAGCGTCGCGCACCAAAGAATAAATAAGGAAGATTTAGGTTATTGAAATGAAGACATCGAAATACCAATCATTTTTCCGCAGACTCAGAATTCTTCCGGTTCTGGTTATTGTTGCATCAATGGCTTTTGTGGTTCGGGTCGGGGATGCCTATATTGGTATGAAATCTTTATCTGGCTCTGCATTGGCAGAGGAAGCAAAGGCAGAGGAAGCAAAACCTGTTGATGCAGGAAAAGAGGAAAAGCCAGTTGAAAAGGTTGCAGAAGAAAAAGTTGCGCCAGAAAAACCACCTGAAATGCCTGTAGATGCCGCAAAAAGCGAGCCACCTCAAGATGCATTGGTGTCAAAAGATGCTCCACCTGCTGATGCCACCAAACCAGCGACAGAAGACAAGGGGCCGACTGATGTTAGCTTGCCATCTGCTGCCCCAGCTGCGCCGACTGGAGATACCAAATGGCAGGATGCGTCTGATGGTGAAGATGGCCCTGTTGATATTAAAAAAGAAATGTATCAAGATTTATCAAAACGTCGTGCAGAGATTGAAACCAAAGAAAAAAAACTGGGTGAGCGCGAGGCTCTTTTGGAAGCTGCTCAGAAAGAACTCGATCGCAAATTTAAAGAGATGGAAGGTTTGCGGGATGAGATTAAGGACTTGTTAAAACAACAATCTGCAGATGAGGCGGCAAGAGTTCAAAGTTTGGTCAAAATATACTCGGGTATGAAGCCGAAAGATGCCGCGCGTATTTTTAGCACATTGGACACAGATATTTTGATGGATGTTGTAAGTAATATGCCAGAATCAAAGGCTGCCCCGATTATTGCGTTGATGGATGCAGATAGGGCAAAAGCTTTGACAACCTTGTTGGCAGAGCAGAAAAAATTGCCGGACATCCAGTAATATAGCTAATAATGCGTTCCATAATTCTGAGTCATTCTCTGCCTGCATACAGATTTCTGTAGCTGTTCACCTGCGTAGCATTTTGTTAATATTTTCATGGCACGATGGCAGAACGTCACGAGCATTTCTTGTTCGTTGTCCTTTTTATGCCAGATTAGTCTTAAGGAGAAACCTATGAGTGTAGATAAAAATATGAATGTGTTGATCGTTGACGATTACAAAACGATGCTGCGCATTGTTGGAAATTTGTTAAGACAACTTGGCTTTGCAAACGTTGATGAAGCAACTGATGGGTCTATGGCTTTGGAAATGTTCAAATCAAAAACATATGGTTTGATTATTTCTGATTGGAATATGGAGCCGATGTCAGGTTTGGATTTATTAAAAGGCGTAAGGTCGTCTTCGGTGAATGCGAATGTTCCGTTCATTATGGTGACCGCCGAGAGCAAAACGGAAAATGTGATTGTTGCCAAACAAGCGGGCGTCAGCAATTATATCGTAAAACCGTTTAATGCCGATACATTAAAAGCAAAAATGGCCTCTGTTCTGGGTGATTTTTAATATCAATTTCCAGATATGGAGAGAATGATGAGCATCACAAAAGATGAAATAGGCCGTGATAAGGTCGTGCAGATTATCAACTCTGTTATTGAGAAAGTTGGTGCAGCTGAAGAGGTATCGCGTGAGCATATCTATAAGGAGCTGCTTGATCTTCATAATCTGATTGAGGAAACGCGTCGTGAAATTAGCGCATCGCGTGTCAGCGATATATCGGGAACACATATTCCTGATGCAACAGATGAATTGGATGCCGTTGTTGAGGCAACAGAGGTTGCAACAGGGACAATTATGGATGTGTGTGATGCTATTTCCGCGTATAGCGAGAAATTGGATACGACCCATAAAGATTTCATGATTTCAGAAGTCACAAAAATTCTGGAAGCGTGTTCGTTTCAGGATATTACCGGTCAGCGCATTACAAAAGTTGTAAAATCTATCAAGCATATTGAGGACAAAATCAATAATCTGATGGCTGTTCTTGAAGAAAAAATACCAGGGTTGCCATCAACTGTTTTGACGGACACACGGGTGGGAGATGCCAGATTGATGAATGGCCCACAAATGCCTGACAAGGCCGTTTCGCAAGAGGAAATTGATAAACTGCTGGCCGATTTGTTCTAAGCTTTATTTTTTCAGAAAACCCCCTGTAAAATCAGGGGGTTTTGTTATTTTTGTCTGGTCAGTGCCTTGTCCTTCTGGCTGGTCTGTGGCACTTTCTTAATATGGTTCGAATCCGCACCCTTTTGTCCTCTGTGATGGCTTTGGCTCTTTTGTCCTCTTCTGCGTCTGCCGAAGAGCTGCCCAGTCCCGTTCAAGTCAGAGGAAGTGATAAGGGGGGGTATTCCCGTATTGTTTTTGATTGGGCGCGTGTTCCCAAATATACAGCGAACCAAACCCCGACTGGATTGGTTATTACCTTTGATGCGCCTGCCGATTTTAAAACGAGCGGGAATGGCATTACCTCTATTCCACGCATTTCTGCATATAAAGTTTTATCGCCCAATTCTGTGCAAATAGGGTTTGCTGAAAATGAAACCATTCGTCATTTTATCATCGACAAACGATTGGTGATTGACGTTAAAGATTCTGTTCAAACATCTTCTGCGCTTCCTCCTCCAAAAACAGAAAAAATTGAGGAGCCAGAAAAAAAGAAAGACAGTGATCCTGTTAATTTGGTTAAACAAATTGAAACAGCTGCGGGCGCTCCCGCTGAGCCTGTTGTTGAACATGTTGTAGAGCCTGCCGCTGTAGATCCAGTAACTGCACCTGTTGCGACACCTGTGGCGGAGGAACCAGCCAAAGGAACAGTGGGTATTAATATTACATCAACTGAATCTATATCGATTGCTGTATTTAAACGATCTGGATATTTGTGGATTGTTGAGAGTAAGGATGGCATAAAAATACCGCCACAAATGCAAGGCGATGGCGCAAAGGGTTTTCCTGCATTTGAACGTGTTTCTGCGGTTGGATCATCTGTTTTTCGTGTCAAAATCCCTGATTCCGTGACACCTGTTATCACTGGGGGTGGTCTTGTTTGGAAAATGGGATTGCAAGACAAGGCGCCTGAGAATAGCAATCCTCTTGGATTAAAAAGATTGTATGGAACAGAAGCAAAAGATGCTGGGCCATCTTTGTTGTGGCCAGCAACAGATATAGAGCGAATTGCAGAAATTACTGATCCTGATATTGGTGATACGTTGCATGTGGCATTGGTTGAATCTGCCAAGGCATTTTCTGGAGAGCCTCAGCATTATGTTGATTTTGATACTCTCCCTTCTTTTGTAGGGATTGCTATCTCTCCCAAATCCGATGAGATCAAGCTATCAAAAACACCAGAAGGTTTGTTGATAGGGAAGGCAGATGGGCTTACGATTTCTTCTGAAAAAGATATTTTAGGGTCAAGTAAAGACGCCCCACCAGAGCCTGTAAAAACAGAAGCCAATCAGGAAATTTCGCGCATCTACGATTTTGCACATTGGCAAATTGGGGCAAAGAATGAGTTGTCTGATAATCAACGGTTGATTATGTCGGGAATGGCAGATCAAACAGATGCCAAACGGACGGAAAGTTTAATTGGTTTGGCGCGATTGGTTCTGTCATTCAATTATGCGCCAGAGGCGTTGGGTTATCTGGATTTGGCATTGAACAGAGTCCCAGATTTAGATACTAACCCTGAATTTGTTGCTTTGCGCGGGGCTGCAGGCGCTTTGTCGTGGAAATACAAAGAAGCTTTTGCTGATTTTTCAATAGCGGGTTTGAACGATATCGGCGAGATTTTATACTGGAAAGCATTTACTCTGGCAAAACTAGATGACTGGCAACAGGCCGCAAAAATTCTGCCTGATGACGTATCTATCCTTGCAACATATCCTGATGACATTCGGAATCCTGTAGCATTGACCTTGGCCGAAGTTGCTCTGAGAGAGGGGAATATTGATAAGGCCAAACGCATTCTTGATATTCTTCAGCCTTCCAGAGCGCAGATGTTGTTACCTTTTGCCTCTGCCTTTGACTATTTAATGGGTGAGTATGCCCGCCAAACAGGAAAGCCTGATGAGGCAAAGAGATTATGGACAGGTTTAACAACGGGCCTTGATGATTTGTATCGTGCAAAAGCACGATTTGCTTTGACCATGTTGCAACTTGGTGCAAAAGAAATCGCAGCAGATAAAGCCATCGATAATTTGGAAGGGCTGCGTTATGCGTGGCGCGGCGATGATCTGGAAGTATCGATCAACTATAATCTGGCCAAAGCCTATCTAGAAAAGGGTGAGCCTGTCAAAGCGCTGACCATGATGAAATTGGCGCATTCATTAAATCCGACATCGGAGCAAGGTAAGAAAATTGATGCGGATATGCATGATATTTTCAAGAATTTATTTACTCCAGATAAAATAAAATTATTAAGTCCGATAGATGCTCAAACTGTCTACAACGAATTTGCCGATTTGATTCCTGCGGGGGCAGAAGGTGAAGTGTTGGCGCGCCAATTAGCCGAGAAATTAGCAGATGCAGATTTGTTGCCACGCGCAACTGCAATGTTGAAAAAGCAGGTGGATGGCGGGTTGCAGGGGCTTGAGGGGGCTGCGGTTGCTATTCGTTTGGCAGCATTACAGAATATGGATGAAAAACCAGATGATGCCTTGCAAAGTTTGGATAAGGCTGAACTTTTCTTAAAAGATTTGCCTGCGGCAGATGTATTGCCAAAGCAACGTGACATAGGAATGTTGCGCGCCAAAGCATTTTCAATGAAAAATAAAATGGATGATGCTTTCGCATCTTTGGCTTTATTACCTCAAGATGAAGATACATTGCGTCTGCGCGCCGATATCGCATGGCGTGGAAAAAAATGGCAAGATGCAGCCGATTCGTTAGAACAATTGGTTCAGGATCAGGAAATTTCTTTGACGCGACCTCTGACTGATGAGCAGGCAGATTTGATATTGAATTGGGGGGTCGCGCTTTATTTGGCCGATAATCGTTACGTTTTGGCAAATTTGCGGGAACGTTATTCCGATGCAATGGCTGCAACCAGCAAGGCGCAGAAATTTGATGTTGTCACGCGCCCACGGCAGGCAGCATTGCTGGCCGATAGGGATACCATTAATTCAATTGTTGATGAAACTGTTGTATTCAAAGATTTCCTGAAAAGCTTTAAGGCGGGGGATGTTCCTGCATCGGTGACACCTCAGGCTATCGGGACGCCCCCGTCAACGGAATCGGCCCAAACGGCAACACCTGCGCCAGCACCTTCTGCAACGCCGGCTCAAATTCCTGAATCTTTGCGGAATGCTCCAGACTTAAAAACCGACGAAGTTTTGGGCGATTAATATAATATATTTATTGCGCAGTTGGTGTGACAACAGGTGTTGGAATTCCTGCTGCAATATCTGCGGCATTCATATCAAAGCT
>CAZVSN010000010.1:0-1561 GCA_964629455.1 uncultured Micavibrio sp.
CGCCCATCGCGGATTTAGATGTCATGCCAGAAAATGGAGCGGGTGTATTTGCCATGCGTTATGATTGTTCCTGCTGCTTATGCCTCTGGAATGTTAATTCCCTCGTCGCGGTATTGCGTGATTTTATTCCGCAGGGTGCGAATGGAAATACCCAGAATATTGGCGGCATGGGTGCGATTGCCCAAGCAATGGTCGAGCGTATTTAAAATCATCTGACGTTCAACATCGGCAATGGTGCGTCCAATTAAATTTTCAACGGCACCCTCATTTGTGACAGCAGGGGTTGTTGATGGAGAAACACCCGCAGGGTCAGGGGCTTTTGCTGTGGCTGGTGCAGGGGCGGCGTTGCTGGCCATGCTGCCTGCGATATTCACGGCATCTGCCTCAATCTCGTTTTGCATCGACATTAGAACAGCGCGGTGCATGGTGTTTTCCAGTTCACGGATATTTCCGCGCCAATGATGTCCCTGAATTTTAGATGCGGCTGCCGATGATAATTTTTTCGGTGGCAATCCATTTTGTTCAGAAAATTTATCGACAAAGAATTGTGCCAAAGGCGGTAAGTCAGCCTTGCGTTCACGCAGGGCGGGCAGACGGATATTCACCACGTTCAAACGGAAATATAAATCTTCGCGGAATTCACCTTTACCGACAGACTCTTCGAGATTGCGGTTGGACGTTGCAATGATACGCACATCAACCTTGACGGCTTCGTTGCTGCCGATGCGGGTGATTTCGCGTTCCTGAATAGCGCGGAGCAATTTCGCCTGTAACATCGGGTGCATTTCCGATACTTCATCAAGAAGTAACGTGCCGCCATTGGCTTCTTCGAATTTACCCAGACGACGGCCGACTGCACCTGTAAACGCGCCTTTTTCATGACCGAATAATTCGGATTCCAACAGGCTTTCAGGAATAGCCGCACAGTTGACGGCAATAAATGTGCCGTTGCCGCGTTTTGATTTGCGGTGAATATATTGGGACATGACTTCTTTTCCTGTCCCTGACTCGCCTGTAATCAAAACTGTTGCTTCAGACGGTGCAATTTTATCGGCCATGGCAACTACCTGTTTCATGACAGGGTCGGTTGCAATCATTGTATTATTTTCTTCGGTCACGGCCTGAAGAACGGCTGCAATCAAATCTGCGTCAGGAGGGAGGGGGATATATTCTTTTGCGCCGTCCTGAATGGCTTTAACCGCCGCGCGGGCATCTGTGCCCACACCACAGGCAATGACGGGAACATGAATGCGTTCTGCTTTTAATGTTTCAATAAATTCGCCAATTTTTTGTTTTACATCAATCATAACAAGGTCTGCGCCTTTACCGTTACGCAGTGCGCCCAATGCTTGTTCTGTGTCCTCGCAATGGATAACTTTGGCTCCGCGTTGCAGGGCAATTTTACCCGCAGCAGAGATGTAGCCTTCGAGATGTCCGATAATCATTAAGCGCATAATTCAAATTCCCTTTGATTTTCTTTATGATAGGTGAAAATTCCTGAATTTCCAAGGGGATAACATACCTAGATTGATGTTTTTCGGCATAAAAGCCAGTATAAAAG
>CAZVSN010000010.1:1661-2819 GCA_964629455.1 uncultured Micavibrio sp.
ATAAAAGCCAGTATAAAAGAAAGGGGGCATTGCCCCCTTGTTTTGTCAGTGAAATGAAATGGTTAACTTTGTTCCGATTTCACAATCTCGGTCATCGTGATGCCCAGACGGTCTTCGACCACCACCACCTCGCCACGCGCAACCAGACGGTTGTTCACATAGATATCGATGGCTTCGCCAACTTTCCTGTCTAATTCAACAACCGCACCGCGACCCAATTTCAACAATTGGGACACTTTCATTGAGGAACGCCCAAGCACGGCAGAAATTTGCACAGGAATATCGTAAATGGCGGTGACATCATTCGCCATTGCTTCACCCATTGCGTATGGGTTTTCGTCCTGACCTGCGGTCGGGTCGGCAATTTCGTTTAAGGCAAGCCCGTCATTGTTATCTGGGTTTTCAGGATCAGCCATTTTATTCTCCCCCAATATCTGCTTTGGTGTCTAAAGTATCCGATTCGCTATTCTGAACTTTTTGTGGGGGCGGGGCAAGTACCTCGTCCAATTCCGCAAAAATCGCGGCAGAGAGAGCCTCGTGGTCACGGGTTGCGCCGCCATCTTGCCATTTCATACGGCAATTTCCTTTGGTTAGGTCTGCCGCACCTGAAATAATCAGGCGGTCAGGTTCGATATCTTTCAGCCCAGCCAAATGCGCTTTTATTTCATCTGCATCTTCAAGCGGGACATCAATGTGAATTTGTGACAGGGGTTGTTTCGAGATAACCCGCGTGATGACATCTTCGATTTCATTATATCCATTGCGAGAGGTGAGGGCAGGAAAAAGTTTTCCGACCAGCGCACGACAAAGATGGAGAGCTTCTTGCTCAAATCTTTTTTCGCGCATTTGCTCTGCCAGAATTAACCCTAAAATTTGGGTATTGAGTTCGGATATTTGTGTGGCAATGTATTGAGAGCGGCTTTGTTGTTCTTCCTGATGCCCAACTGTTCGGCCTTCTTCAAAGCTGGTTTTCTTTTCCGTCGCGAGTTCATCTTCGTTGTAGACAGGTGGAGGAGGTGGCAAATCTTCTTCTGGCTCCGGAACTGTGGGGCCATCAAAATTATTTACATCAAAAAAATATTTACGTTCTCCAGATGACACAGTCACTCCCAGTTTTTATTGCGGCAATTTTGCCCCAGTCATTTTTAGTCAATTTTT
>CAZVSN010000010.1:2919-26913 GCA_964629455.1 uncultured Micavibrio sp.
AATTTTTAGTAAATCATGGCGTCTTCGGCTTTATTGCCTTTTGCCAAGACAATTTCACCACGGCTTTCCAAATCTTTTGCAACGTTAACAATATAGAGTTGTGATTCTTCGACGTCTTTCAGACGTATAGGTCCCATGGCTCCCATGTCTTCTTTCATGATTTTTGCTGCACGTTCAGACATGTTCGAGAAGAACAGATCTTTCAGTGTATCTGTTGCACCTTTCAGAGCAATTGGGAGTTTATCCTTATCGGCGGCCCGAATGATTGTTTGAATAGAGGTTGGATCCAGCCCACCCAAATCTTCAAAGGTAAACATCAGGGATCGAATTTTTTCGGCAGCATCTGGGGCTGTTTGTTCCAACGACCCCATGATACGGCTTTCGATTGTTCTGTCCATGCTGTTGAAAATTTCAGCCATTAATTCATGGCTATCGCGGCGAGTTGTTTTGGCAAGGTTCGCCATGAATTCAACACGCAATGTTTTTTCAATATCATCCAAAACTTCTTTTTGAATGGCTTCCATACGCAACATACGGTGGACGACTTCAAGCGCAAAACCTTCGGGGATTAATGCCAGAACGCGCGCGGCGTGTTCTGTTGAAATTTTAGACAACACAACGGCAACAGTTTGCGGGTATTCTTTTTGCAAAAAGTTGGCGAGAACTTCTTCATTCACATTGCCCAATTTTTCCCACATCGTGCGACCTGCGGGCCCACGAATTTCCTCCATAATCTGGCCGATTTTGTCTTTGTTCAGACCCGATTTTCCAAGGAGGCGTTCTGTGCTTTCAAATGTTCCCATCAGAGAGTTCGAGGATGTCATTTGTTCGGCAAAATCAATAAACAGACGTTCAACAATACTGGAACTGACTTTCCCCAATGTTGCCATTGTTTGAGAGATTTCAAGAATCTCTGTTTCGTCCATACTCTGAAATAATTTTGTGGTGTGTTCTTCCCCTAAAGCCAGCATAAAAATGGCTGTCTTTTCAACGCCTGTCAGGGAACGGTAATCTTCGCGTAAGCGCATAGTCTAACTCTCCTGTGTCATCATCCAGCTACGAAGGACGGCAACGGTTTCTTCTGGATATGCTGTGATAATATCTTCAACTTTTTTGAGGGAGGAGGCTTTCACTCGGCCTTCGACTTTTTGAACATCAATCATGGAATCCATATCGCCGCCGCCAGACATAAATTCTGCGGCATCGCCATTCATGGCCATTCCAGGCATACCGTTGGCTCCCATTGATCCCATTGCTCCAGGTGGCATAAGGGCAGGGTTGCCATGCGCGGCTGTTGATCCCGGGAGAAGTCCCATAGGGTCCATATCCTGACTTGATCCATCGCCAGAACCGGCTCCGTCTTGAGCCAACAGACGACCGACCATCGGTTGCAGAACAAGCAAGACAACCAGAATAATCATAATGGCGACAACCAGAACTTCTGCGGCATTCAGAAGGTCTGAACGTTCAAAGCCAAGAATTTTTGTTCCGTCATCAACTTCTTCGGTTGAAATATCTGCGAACTGCATATTGATAACTTCGAGTTTGTCACCACGTTTGTCATCAAGGCCGATAGCAGATGATACAAGGGCTGTAATATTCTTGATTTCTTGTTCTGACCTAGGTTGATAAACCTTGTTTCCATCTTTGTCGGTTGTATAGGTTCCATCAATCAACACGGAGGCCGATAGTTTTTTGACCCCACCCGTTTGTTTAACCACACTGCGAATTGTTTTACTGATTTCATAGTTGGTTGTTTCTTCGGTTTTTGCGGCAGTTGATGTTGGTTCATTTCCACCATTTACAGCAGAGTTAGCACCCGGCAGATTGTTTTGAACAGAAACAGCGCTGGATGAGTTGTCGGTTTCACTGCTTTTATCATCGGTTGTTTGTGTTGACCTGACAACTTGGCCTTGAGGGTCATAGATTTCCTGATTTTCACTCAATTGGTCAAAATCAAGTTGTGCTGTGACGTTTGCATGAACCTTGCCGTATCCGACAGTACGTCCAACTAAATCTTCAATCACGCGGGTCATGTGTTGTTCGTATTTGCGGCGTGTTTCTTCGGCTTTGTTGGACAGCATTGTTGGGTCATCATCGCCGCCATTTGCCAAGAGAACACCCTCGGCATCGACAATAGATACATTCTTTGCTTTTAAATCCGGAACAGCAGAAGCGATAAGGGATTGAACGCCAAGAATTTGGGATTGATCAAGTTGTGCGCCCCCCCGAAGTCTGATGAAAACGCTTGCGCTAGCGGCATGAGTTTCTCTGCTGAATAATTCGCGTTGTGGTAAAACCAAATGCACACGTGCGCTTTTTACAGGTGCGAGAGATGAGATTGTTCTGGCCAATTCACCTTCAAGGGCGCGAACCTGCGTGATGTTTTGAACAAAGCTGGTTGTTCCAAAACCCGATTGTTTGTCGAAAAGTTCATATCCAAGAGAGCCGCCATTGGGCAGTCCATCTTGAGCCAATAACATTCTGGCGCGACCAACTTCTTTTTCTGGAACCATAACGCTTGAGCCATCGGCGCTCATTTCATATGGGATTTTTATCTCTTCAAGTTTGGCTGCAACAGATGAAGAATCCTCGCTTGCCATATCTTTGTAGAGCATTTTCATGCGAGGGCCAGACACTTGCATTGAAATGTATATAAAGAACAAGAGGAGGCCGAGAATGACCGCACCCATAATACTGAGGCGCGCGGGGCCCAGTTTTTTCAGTGTTTCTAAAAAATTATTCACAACTAGGTTCCTGCATCTCTCATCAAGGTAGTCAAATTCTGTACCGAATGGTGTCAGACAAAGGGCAGGTGGGTTTGCTCACTATATATCTGGTCGACCAAAGCAGTTTTTTCTTTTTATCTTTTAATATCTTAACAGATTCCGTCTAATCTTTCCACACATGTTCAAAGAAAACCAAATAGATTCAATGTGGTATTGTTATGTGAATCGAATTGGGTGCGTTAGGAAAAATCCGATTATTGGGGGTCAAAAATTTACCTGATGTTAATGCTTTTGGTGCCATAAACAACCAGAAGCTATTTTTCTTGGTGAAACCCTATAGAAACATGGCTTTTTATCGATCAGAACTTGACGTTTGTGTTGAGAATCGGTATGATGAGAATAGGGAGTCGTGTAAGCCAAGCATTTAAAACAGGCATACGACTTGGGTAAGGACGTAGAAAATGATTGAGGCTGTAAGCGCCGTAGTGTCAAATTCTCAATTGGTTCGCAGTATTGCGGAGCAAACAGCGAGCACGCAAACTCTGTCCGCAAATCCTGCAAGAGTTCAAACGGCGGCTATTACCGCGCCGTATTTAAGCCCCCATGTTGATTATAACGGTGGAAACAGCAAACCTATTTTTGTTGTGCGTGATGCCGCAACGGGCGAAACTGTAAAACAATTTCCAAGCGAAGCACAAATTCGCGCTTATCAGAAAGCGGCTCAAGTTCAGCAACAGGTGGTTGCTCAGGCACAATTCCAGCAGCAAGCGAGTGGGGCTGACCCTGCTCAGGCTGCTGCGCAAAGAAGTGCGGATATCGCAAAATCGAGTATCGAGTTCAAACAAGCCCGTCAAGCCGTTAAGCAACAAACAGAGTTGCATATTGGTGGCGGTTCCAAAACCACCGTTAGAACGGGCGGTGGGGATACGTCAGAAATATCTGCCAGTGTAGATACCCAAGTTTAACAAGTTTATAAGTGTTAAGGTGTTAGAAAACCCCGACCCAAAAGTCGGGGTTTGTTTTTATTTGGGTTTTTAGTTATCCGTTTTGTGGAGATGAAGTGCCGGCACCAAAGGGTGGTACGAATGTTTCTACTGATCTGACGCATGTCGGTGAGCGGCACAGAGGAGGCAGGATAAGTCCCATCATATAGTATTTATAACAACCGATTTCTGTTTGTTTATTTTCATCGGTATAGGTGTCTAAACCTGATGACAAGACTTGGAAACCAGCTGAAATAAATTTTTTCAGGCTTTTTTCGTTATCTTGTGACACTTTTGCCAAAAGAATGCTGGTTTTGTCCATTTGAGCGGCTTGAATCGCTTTATCAACCAATTGTGATGAGAGTTTGTGACCTGAAAAATGAGAGTCAACACAGAGAGAGCGTATGATTACACATTGATCTTTATCAATTCCTTTAGGAGGATTGCCATGGTAAGGCGATACCGTTACGCATCCTACCAATTGACCATTATCTGGCAAGGTTATTCCGATTAAGGGGTATCCTTTTGCAATATCTGCACGGATGTCATCTGCGCTTCTCGCCCTGAGATGATAGGGTTTATCAAGTTTTTTGCGCGTTAGATTAATAAGGTTCGCTGCCTCTTCTGCGTAGGATGCAGGTAAAATTTCGGCAGGGTTGAACGTTATTTTAGTTGCGGTGTTAAAGTTGTGTGCGAGGGCGTGTTTCATTTTATCTGCTCTTTCCGTGTGTCCGGCCATGTATCCGTGTTGTGTGATTTCGCGGAGGGAAAGGAGATAAGTGTCTTCACCGCCGCCGTTAGTTAAGGGTAACGGCGGGTCGTCGAGCGTAGTAACAATGGGTGAGCCACATCATAATCATGCAATTATGTAACTATATTTTTGGCTATTCTGTCAAACTTTTATTTCTAATTTTTGTTTAGAGGGCCATATTTTTTTCAGTGATGGCGGTGAAGTACCGAATGACATCGGGAATAATGGCATCATTGAAATCATATTTTGGATGGTGGAGGCCGTTATTGTGCGGGCTGTCTGGATCTTGTGGTTCTCCCTGTCCAAAGATGGCGTAGCATCCCGGTTTTTTCATGAGCATGGCTCCGAAATCTTCTGCTCCCATGCTGGCTGGGAAATCTGTCAAAACTCTTTCTTCTCCGAACAAGTTGGCTGCAATTTTTGCGCAAGCGAGGGATGTTTCTGGATGATTGATGGTTGGTTCATAGTTGCGTTCATAGTGATATTTGTATGTTGCACCGTGTGCTTTTGTAATTCCTGCTACAACTTCGTCAATTCGTTTTTCAATTAAAGCGCGCACATCATTATTAAAGGTGCGAACGGTTCCCGTTAAATGCGCTTCGCTTGCTATGATATTGCTGGCACCCGTTCCCGCATTGAAATTAGTGATACTGATAACTGCAGAATCTGCGGGATCAATTGTTCTTGAAATGATTGTTTGTAGAGCCAACACAATTTCTGAGCCAATAACCAATGGATCAATACATTGGTGTGGCATTGCGGCATGACCACCTTTCCCAACAACAGTAATTTGAATTCCATCAGAACTTGCCATGATGGGGCCAGATTTTATTCCCACCATGCCGCGCGGGGCATAGGGCCAGTTATGGACGGCATAAACGCTATCGACTGGGTATTTGTCGAATAAACCTTCCTCAATCATTTTATAGGCTCCGCCACCACCTTCTTCGGCTGGCTGGAAAAATAGATGTACGGTGCCGTTGAAATTTCGGGTTTGTTGAAGGTAACGTGCAGTGCCCAATAACATGGATGTATGTCCATCATGTCCGCAGGCGTGCATTTTACCTGCAATTTTGGATGCGTGGGGAACGCCACTTTCTTCGGTGATATCAAGGGCATCGATATCGCCACGGAACCCGATACGCTTGCCACTGGATGTGGATTGACCTTCAATGGTGGCAACAATTCCTGTTTCTGCCCAACCCCGTTCAAAGGGGATTCCCCATTCGGTCAGCTTGCGGGCAATCAAGTCTGATGCATAAAACTCTTCATAAGCCGTCGCAGGATTTTGGTGCAGATCTCTGCGGCAAATTTTAACGTCTTCAACAATATCACTCAGAAGGTTATTGCGGTCTGTGGTCATGATAAAACCCTATCATTATTTCCTAAAGTTTTGTTTTTCTGGGATCAAAGGCATCTCTTACAGCTTCGCCGATAAAGGTTAATAAAGTGAGCATAAATGCCAAAGACACGAAGGCCGTTATCCCGAGCCATGGGGCTTGAATATTGTTTTTTCCCTGTGCCAGTAATTCGCCGAGAGATGGTGAGCCAGCGGGCAATCCCAGTCCCAGAAAATCAAGAGAGGTGAGGGCGGTAATTGAGCCAGTCAAAACAAAAGGCATCATAGTCAGGGTTGCAACCACGGCATTGGGCAGAATATGGCGGTGCATGAGTGTAAAGTTCCCAACGCCTAATGCCTTTGCGGCACGGACATAATCAAGCGAGCGAGCGCGTAAAAACTCAGCACGCACAACATCAACCAGATGTGTCCATGAAAAGAGGAGGAGGATTAAAAGCAATGTCCAAAACCCAGGGGTAAAGAGGGCAGAGAAAATAATGAGGATATAAAGGGATGGCATAGACGACCATATCTCGATAAACCTTTGGGCAATTAAATCAACTTTGCCGCCATAAAACCCCTGAAACGCGCCTGCGGTTACACCAATAAGGGATGAAAAGACGGTGAGCGCAAGCCCGAATAAAACCGAAATGCGAAACCCGTATAGAACGCGTGCAAACACATCGCGACCTTGGTCATCTGTTCCCAATATATTATCTGCGGTGGGGGCAGACGGGGCAGGGGTTGGTAAATTGTAATTAATGGTATCATAGGAATAACGAATAGGCGGCCACAGCATCCAACCTTCTTGGCCTCCTTGGCCCCCTTGGACATCTTTTTTGATTAAATCCTGAACATAGGGGTCGCGGTAATCTGTTTCTGTTTCAAAGTCGCCGCCGAATGTTTTTTCGGGGTAAGATTTTATCACAGGAAAATACAATGTGTTTTTATACGACACGATAAGAGGTTTGGAGTTTGCGATGATATTGGCGGATAACGCCATTACCAGAAAAATCAAGAAAATCCAGAGTGACCAAAAACCACGTTTATTGGCTTTGAATTGGGCAAAACGGCGTTTGGTGATGGGAGAGAAATTAAGCATTTGGCTGCTCCTCGAAATTAATACGCGGATCAACAAGGACATAGATGACATCACGCAGCAAAGTCATTGCCAGTCCAATCAAGGCGTAGATATAAAGCGTGCCGAGGACAACAGGATAATCGCGGTTAATAATCGATTCGTATCCGAGTAGCCCCAAGCCATCGAGCGAGAAAATAACTTCGATTAGAAGAGAGCCTGTAAAAAAGATATGCATAAACGCTGCTGGGAATCCTGCAATCACAATCAGCATCGCATTCCTGAAAACATGTCCGTATAAAACGCGGTTTTCAGAGAGGCCTTTGGCGCGCGCCGTTAAAACATATTGTTTATTGATTTCATCAAGGAAGGAGTTTTTGGTCAGCATGGTGAGTCCCGCAAAGCCCGAAATGACAACAGCAATGACGGGTAGTGTCATGTGCCACATATAATCAAGCGCCTGTTTCCACCATGGGTAGGTTGCCCAATCATCGGATACAATGCCGCGAAGGGGAAACCAGTCGAAATATCGCCCGCCCGCAAATACAATAATTAGCAGAATGGCAAAGAGGAACGACGGGATGGCATAGCCAACGAAGATAGCGGCAGATGTCCAGATATCAAAGCTTTGCCCGTCTTTGACGGCTTTCTTGATTCCAAGGGGAATACAAATCAAATAGATGAGGAGTGTTGACCAAAGCCCCAGCGAAATTGACACGGGCATTTTTTCCAATACCAAATCAGTGACTTTGATATCGCGATAATAACTCGTCCCCAAATCAAATTGCAGATAATTTTTGAGCATGATAAAGAAACGTTCATAAGCGGGTTTATCAAATCCGTACATTTTCTCTAGCTCTTTGACAAACTCTGGGTCGAGCCCTTGTGCCCCACGATAGGTTGAGCTTTGTCCTGTCATTTGGGTTGCATTCATCGCGGCATTTGCCATGTCGCTGCTGCCGCCAGAAAAACGAGAAGTTGCGTCTGCGCTATGACCTTGCAATTGCGCAATCATTCGTTCAACGGGTCCACCCGGAACGAATTGGATAATTACAAAACTAATCAGCAAAATTCCGAGAATGGTCGGAATCATAAGTGCCAGTCGGCGGAGGATATAGGTCAACATAGGCGTATTTGACCATATTATGGACGAATATTCCAGTCCGTAACCATCCAGTTTTCACTATATTTCAGGATGCCATAGGCCCCTGTTGATAGTTTTCGGGGATAAGAGTTTCCGTTTTCTGTCCAGTTAAGCGCAAAGCGGGCGATACCGTTACTTGTGATAACCAGAATTGTTTTGTCCTGATAGTCTTTTAAACACCCATCCATAAAGAATTTCCAACTGTTGATAATAATGTCTGGGCGAGGGGACCATTCGACAGGCATATCACCATTTTTATCCCAATTCGCAATTGTATCTTCCCCTAATCTTGCGATGACATCTGGCTCTGGTTTGTTTTCATCAATTCCGTAATCAATTTCATTAAACAGGGGAAGCGGAATGTTGTCTGCTGGACACATCATGGCGACACAGGCGAGGCGCGCGGTGTCAATGGTACGGCGAAGGGTTGATGTATAGACGATATCGGGAATTAAATCATTGGCTTTTAAATGGTGCCCTAAACGAAGAGCTTGTTCTTCGCCAGTTTCTACCAATGGTAGATCTGTTCGTGCCCCGACACGGGTGGGGATTTGGCCTTCGGAAAAAGTATTGCCGTGGCGAGCGATAATCAGCGTGGTCATTATTGATGTCCATCCAATGTTTTTATGATGCGCGATATATCATCTCTGGTCTGGGTTGCATAGGGGTAAATCAACCCTTTATCCAACAGCGCCTGTGCTGCTGGCTTATCTCCTTTTTTTATAAGAATTTCAATGGCTAAACGTCGGGATGGCCAATAGGCGGGGTTAAGGGATAGGCTGTGTTTCAAAAGTTCTAAAGCTTTGTCCATGTTGCCCGATGATTGTAACAGAAGGTTTTGAGCACGAAGATAGTCTGGTTCGGGTGATGTTGGGTTGGCTTTTTCCGCGCCGTTTAATAGCCAGTTTATTTTGGTTTGGTCTGGGTCATGGGCGAGGGTGAGAAATCGTGCGGCCATCAATTTACAATCAGGAAAGTCTTTATCACCATTATTGATGCAGGTTGCAATCGCTGTATCAAATCGGGATTGGTCATGAAGGTGATAAGCCTTATCTGTTTCTTTGGCGAGTAAAAGTGTTATCGATGTTTGAGTCATTATCCAAACGGCAGATAACAGCGTTAGCAATATTCCACATGAGGCCATGAGTGGAATTTTCTCTTTAGGTGGTTTGAAATTAAGGGACGCCAGAGCCATCGCCAATATTATCAGGAATGGAACAACATGCAGGGGGTAATTCAGATGCATGGCAACAAAAAAGGAAACCAAGATTGCGCCAGACCCCATTTGAATGTGGTTGAGAATCTTTCTGTTTTTATAGAGGAATGCAAACGGGATAATGAATAGACTGTAAAGAATAAGTGCCCCTAGCCACCCTGATTCTATGGCCGTTTGGAGTGGGTCCATGTGAACCATCCACCCCAGAGAGTCGTCACCCTCCATACGATAGGGGGGGTAGTAAAGGTGGAATGTTCCCAGACCAAAACCAAGAAATGGATGTTCCGATACCATTTCCCATGCGCCTTGCCAGATTGTCAATCGCCCCGTTGAAATATTTAATCGGTTGATAAATCCTGTTGCGGAGATCAGCAACAAGAAGAGGGGGATTGCAGCCGCTATTTTAATCAGCATTTTCTTATTCAGATAAGTTGATATGGGATATTTTATTGTCGCATAAAAAATTCCGCCACAGATAACGCAAAGCAGTGCGGACCTGCTTTGTGTGGTCATAAGGGCGATGAATAAAATAGTCAGGCTTATCCCAAATAAAATGCGAATATTTTTCTGTTTGTCCGCGTGTGTTTGTGGAAGGCCAGATAGAATGCCGAAGACATATAAAAGTCCTAATAAATTAGCATCATCAAAAGGGGTATCAGGCCGTTGTAATCCGTTAATCCATTCCCATAGGGTATAAACGGCAAAGGGCAGGCAAATTATTGGCAGAAGGGAGAGCGGGTTTTTATCGGTTGATTTTGCCAATAGGTAAGCGGCGGGAAGTGTGCTGGTAATCACCCATGTAACTTTTGATGGAAAGGGAACGTCGGAGTATAGGCCGCTTAATAACCATACCAACCACATCCCCATCAAGGGTAATAAAATAAAATCATCTTTTTTGATTTTAAAGATGCAACCAGAGGAGATAAGTGTTGATGCGATGATAAAAAAAGGAACCATCATGAATGGATCACCCGCTGATTGCGGGAATAACCCTGCTGTCATTGCGGACAGGATGAGAAATGGAATGATATAAGGGATGGCGCGGGTCATTGTTTGAGAAGAGATTCTGCGCGCGTTAAATCTTCGGGGCTATCGATGCCTGTCATGGCGGGGCGACCTGCATAATCAACCACAACAGCCTGAATAGTCATTCCATTTTCAAGGGCGCGGAGTTGTTCTAACCCCTCTAATTGTTCGTAATGCGATTGGGGAGTGGCAATATATTTTTCAAGAGATTCCCGCGCATACCCGTATAGACCGATATGACGATAGACGGGAGATAGCGGGTTTTTCCTGTCTTCTTTGCGGATGGCGGGAATAATATTCTTTGAAAACCAAAGGGTGCGGTTGTTTTTGTCAAGGGTTGCGGTTGTTCCGCTAAACGGGGTTGTTTTTTTGGATTCGCGCAGAGCGTCCAATTCATCCCATGAGAGTTGGACAACTGGCGTTACAATATCTGTTGATGGGTTTGATTGATACGCATTGATAATGTCAATCACAAAATCAGCAGGGGTGAAGGGCGCATCCCCCTGAAGGTTAATGATAAAATCGGGTGGGGTGGGTAGGGTTTTCACAGCGCCCATGACGCGGTCTGTTCCTGTTTCATAATTTTCTGATGTCAGAATGACAGGAATAGAATGATCGTCACAGAATGTTTTAATACGGGCATCATCGGTTGCGACATGATAGGTGACACCATCAATTTTTTTTGCCACCTGTTTGGCAATATCAACGACATGAGCCAGAACGGGTTTCCCGCCAAGAATGGCGAGTGGTTTGCCTGGGAAGCGTGTTGATCCATAGCGTGCGGGAATGATGATGGCTGTTTTCATTTTTTATCTGCTTTCATCCACCATGTATCAAGAACGGCAGGCGTTGTGCCTGATAATTTCTGAGGGTGTTCTAAATGTGACCACCATGCCAGCCGCCATTTGTTATAAAACCAATTGGGAATGCTGTAATAATTCCATTGAAGAACGCGGTCAAGCGCGCGGGATGATGCAACCAGATCTGCGCGGGTTTGTGATGCAATCAACTTGTCGACCAATGTATCTATGGCAGGGTTCTGAATGCCGATATAATTGCGTGACCCGACAATATTGGCTTTTGCAGATGTCCAGTATTCACGTTGTTCATTTCCGGGGCTGTCAGATTGACCGAATACAGATGTTGTCATGTCAAAATCAAAACCCTGCATACGATTAATGTATTGTGTTGAATCCAGAACGCGGAATTTACATTCAACACCAATACGTTTGAGATTCTGGGTAAAGGGTAAAATCCAGCGTTCAAAAGCAGGATTGGCATCTATAAATTCAAACGACAGACGCACACCTGTTTTCTCATGCGTACGGATACCATCTTCGCCGAGTTTATAACCTGCGGCATCAAGAATATCTGCGGCGGTTTTTAAATTGGCGCGTGCATTCCCGCTTCCGTCGGTTGTGGGCGGGGAATAAATCTCGCTAAAAACTTCGGCGGGTATTTTATCTTTTAACGGGGTGAGCAAGGAGAGCTCTTTATTAGAAGGCAGGCCTGTTGCGGCGAGTTCAGAATTTTCAAAATAGCTGCGGGTGCGTTTATATGACCCGAATGCGAATTGTTTGTTTTCCCAGTCAAAGTCAAATGCATATCCCAATGCTTTGCGTACAGCGATGTCCTGAAACACGGGGCGGCGAATATTATAGATAAATCCTTGTAACCCTGAAGGGCGCGTGTTTTCAATTTCCTGTTTGATAATTCGGCCATCGATTACGGGGGGGGCGGTATAGGCCGTGTTCCACAATTTGGCGACATTCTCTTGTTGGAAGTCGAATTCACCTGCAAAGAACGCCTCTAACGCAACATTCTGGTCGCGGTAATAGGTATAGATAATTTTGTCAAAATTATAGCGGCCTTTGTTTGCAGAAAGGTCATTGCCCCACCAATCTTTATTGCGGGTAAATTCAATAGACCGTCCAGCAATAATGTTTGATATTTTATAAGGGCCTGCGGCAATCGGTGGGGTTAATGTTGTTTCTGCAAAGTTTTTGTCCATCCAGTAATGTTTTGGAAGAATGGGCATTTGAGAAATAATTAAAGGGAGTTCCCGATTATCTTTTGTTTTAAAGGTAAAAGTTACGCGGGTATCGTTATCTTTTGCAACAGAATCAACATCGGCATAATAGGCACGGTAAAAAGGAGCGCCATCTTTTTGCAAGGTGTTGAATGTCCAGACAACATCGTCTGCCGTAATTTTTTCCCCGTCATCCCAGATTGCTTTTGGGTTTAAATTAAAAGTAATGGATGAATTATCATCTGCCCGTTCCACTGTTTCGGCCAGTTGGGGGTACATGGAAAAGGGTTCGTCATAGCTTTGGGTCATCAGACTGATATTGGTTAACCCATCTACACCCTCGGCTGGTTGTCCTTTGATAATATATGGATTGACGTTGTCGAAGGAGCCGATAGCCGATAATTTTAATGTACCACCTTTGGGGGCATCAGGGTTGGTGTAGGAAAAATGTGAGAAATTTGCGGGGTATTTTATATCGCCATAAAGTGACATTGAAGGTTGCGGAGCGGCAAATCCTTGAGCAGATATTAGGATAAGCGTTGTTGCAAGTGCATACCCGAGTACAGGTTTAAGTACAGGGAAAAGTTTCATTCTTTTGAATCTCCAATAAAAGTCTTAATCCGCAATTTTATGCTGCGCGGCGTGGGCGATAGGCCATTTCGAGGTCTGGTCGACCAAAGAGGAAGCCTTCACCATAATCGATTTCAAAATCGAGTAATTCTTTGAGGTGGTGTTCTGTTTCCAGTTTTTCAACAATCAATGTCAGGCGCGATTTATCTAATTGTGATTTCATTCGCGCGACTTCCATTTCTCCGCGCGATGACAGGCACATTTCCATGAGTTTGCCTGCGCTGAATTTAATAAAGGTAAAACCTTTTTCTGCCAAATCATCGGCGTTAAAATCTGAATCGGCAATATTATCAACGGAAAATTGACATCCGATATGAGCCAAGCCGTCAATCATTTTGAAACAGGCAGGAGATAGGTTTTCTAAATCATTATATTGAAGTTCAAAAACCAATCGGGATGATAATTCGCGGCGGCTGCGGACAAATTCTAGCAAATCAGTCATATAGTTTCTGTCTTTGAGGCAACGAGAGGAGATGTTGATAAAATATCCGATTTCAATGTTTCGTCTGGCATCGCTGCGGATTGTATCTAGAACGTGCAAAAGAAGCAGGTGATCCACATTTTCAATCAATGTTTCTTTTTCGGCAAGGGCCCTATAATTTTCGGCCGTTAGATAAATTCCAGAACGGGCGCGGATGCGTGCAAATAATTCCAGATATTGTAACCGGCGGGACGGCAATTTAACGATGGGTTGTGCGAATATTTCAATTCGTTCATTTTGAATGGCGTGATTAATCAATTCGGATACAACAGCATCAGAGTATTCTGGCGATGGTTCGGTTTCTTTTTTGTCTTCCAAAAACTCTTTGTTTAATTTTTCGTTGCGCGCGGCTGCCATCAATAACAGGTCTTTATATTTCTGCGTTCTGGATTGTTGTTGGGTCGGACGTGACGGAGCCATAAGCGGCGCGGATGTTAGCGCAGGTTGATTGGCGACTTCTTGTTGGGGCATAAATCCTGTGCGTTCACGACTTCCCATTCGTTCAAATGATTTTTGAACCAGACGCATAGCATTGGCAGGCGCGCGGGCGGCTGGTTCTGCTTGATTCAAAATTTTATGAACTTCACGGTTGAGTGTTTGTGCCGTTTCCGACATATCATCTTTTAACAAATCAACATCGTTACGGGCTCTGGATAGGTCGCGCACCAGTTTTTCTTGTTCGCGTTCAATCATCGCTACGCGTTTTCCGATTGTGTATTCAATCCCGCGACGGGTGAGTGATTCATACCCGAATGTTCCTGCCAAGATAAAAAAACCTGTCGCCGACCCTGCGGCGATTGCGCCTGCAACACCCCAAATGGTGGCAATGGTCATTCCTGCCCCGCAGATATATATCCCGAGCCAGAAAGATGGGTAGCTGGTTAATTTATCAAGCACGTTGAACATGGTTATCTTCGTTTTGTCTGTCTTTGTGATCTGCGCCGATGGCTTCTGAAATATGTCCAAACCCATCTTTTTTGAGCAAATCAACTAATCCTGCGTTGATATTAGCTGCTAATTCAGGGCCTTGGAAGATTAAATTGCTATAAACCTGAACCAGAGAGGCCCCCGCCCGAATTTTTGCGTAGGCATCTTCGGCATTTTTGATGCCGCCCACGCCGATAATCGGGATTTGACCTTTGGTTTTGGCGTAAAAATAACGAATAATGGCGGTTGATAGGTCGGTTAGGGGGGCACCGCTTAGTCCGCCTTTTTGTTCGCGGAATTTTTTTGGTAATTCCTCGGGGCGCGACAGGGTTGTGTTGGTCAGGATGACGCCATCAATTTTCTGGGTCAGAAGAACGTCGGCAATATCATCCAATTGGTCATCGCTTAAGTCCGGTGCGAGTTTAAGGAGGAGGGGGGGCGCGTATTCCCCACAGGCGGCTTTTCGTTCTGCCAATACGGCTGTCAGTAATTCGGTTAGGGGTTCTTTGTCTTGCAAATTACGAAGCCCTGGTGTGTTGGGTGATGAAATATTGATGGTTAAATAATCAGCCATTGGGGCGAGTGATCTGATAAGGGCTGTATAATCTTTTGCTGGGTCTGTTTGGTCTTTGTTCATTCCAATGTTGAGGCCGAGCACACCAACGGGGCGTGGTTTTTTTTCCAGAAATTTACGAATATTTTCTTTGAATACAGCAGCACCTGCATTCGGGAACCCCATGCGATTGATAATTGCGCTATGCTTTGCACATCTAAAAACGCGCGGGCGGGGGTTTCCCAATTGTGGTTTCAGGGTGACCGTACCCACTTCGACAAATCCAAACCCCAAATGGAACAGCCCGTTAATTGCTTCGCCATTTTTATCAAATCCTGCGGCAAGTCCCACAGGATTTGGAAAGTTTCGTCCCCAGAGAGTTGTTTTTAATTCGGATGCAAATTTGGACTGTTTTGAAAGAAGTTTGGGCGGAATAAATTTTAGAGCATTAAGGGCAACCCGATGCGCGGTTTCGGGAGGAAGGCAAAACAGAAAAGGTTTGATGGACTGATACATTAAAGATGTTTGATCCCTTCTTTCATATATGCCCATCCGCTCATGACTGTTAGAATGGTGGCGGCAATCAGAAGTGTGTATCCGATTTCAATATTCCAAGCCAAGGTGTCAACGCCGTATTGTCCCATAATCAGGAATCCCAGCGCGAACATTTGAATGCCTGTTTTTAATTTTGCCAATTTCGATACTGGAAATTGGATATTTTTAGGGCCAAAAAATTCACGCAATCCAGAGATTAAAAATTCACGCGAAAGAATGAGTAAGACGGATGTTATGCCTAACCATCCTGATAAATGCCCATTGGCAATTAAACAAATAAGAACGGTGGCAATAAAAATTTTGTCTGCAATTGGATCAAGAAATTTCCCGAAGTTGCTTTCCAATTTGTATTTACGGGCGAGGTATCCATCCAGCCAATCGGTAATGCACCCCAATGTGTAAAGGGCGAGGGCTGACCAAGCTGCCCATGATGTATCAATCATCATCAGCATAACAAGCAGGGGAAGTGTCAGTAATCTTCCAATTGTCAAAATGTTTGGCAGGTTTTTCATACCTTTTGTTGTATGAAAATTCCCCCACTTTTTCAACTGGTTAAAGCGATTTATTCACACACTTTGTGCGGAATTATTCGTCATCCAGAGTCAAGCCTTGGTTGGCTTTGTCGCCTTCTGTCGGATTTTCCATGTTGATATCAAGGCAGATGTTGAATTCAGTGACATCCAGCCGCTTTTCCGCCTGTTTTGGTAACATGATTTTGTTGGCTATAGAATATTCAATCAGAGCGGAACTGACGAAGTCTGCGGTCAGGTTATAAAACTTTTGTTCCAAAGTTTTTTCATCAAAAAATGTCAGTGTCACAGCCCGAGGGCTGTCTTTGACATTATAATCCCCTTGAATGGGGGATTTAAAATCTTTCATTGAATGAAATTCGTACTCTGCCGTTCCTGTGAAGCGGGCGCGAATAATCTTTCCATCTGGAAAGCTAACATTATTTTTGTTTCCATATTCTCTTACAGCTGCAGTTGATTCGCTGTGAGAGAAAATAAGTCGTCTAATTTCTATTGCCATATTTCTCGCTCTTCTGGAAAGGGCTTCATTACAGGTGAATCGTACAGGGTTTCTTATTTTTTGCAACGGACTCTTGTATAAGTTTTTTTAACACTTTCGGCTTAGGGTGAGAGTTGCAGTAAAGTCATCTGCGCGCATTATTTTGATTCCTTGGTTCTGTTTTTGGAAAGTTTTTAAATGGAAATTATTGATCTTACTCTCACAAATGAAGATTCTGGCGGAACCAACCTTCCTGCAAGATTGGATCAAGTGCAGAATCAAAAAGAATCTGCCGCGCCTCCATTTAAAGGTGGGCTGGTGGTGCAGGGAAAGGAAACGCCGGACGAGCAGAGCAAGGGTATTGATCCGCGCGGGCGTATGGGCGAGCGGATGGTTGCTAAGGGATTGATTTCTCTTGAGCAATTAAATGTCGCTTTGCAGGAAAAGAAAATAACAGGCCAATTATTAGGGCAGGTTCTGGTTGAGCTTGGTTTTATTGAAGAAAAGGCTTTGGTTGAATTTCTATCTGAATCATCTGGGCATGATGTTTTTGATCCAAAGACAACTGTTTTTGATGGGGATGCTTTGGCTTTATTGACCAAAGAGGAAGCTAAAAAACTCCGGATACTTCCTGTGTCCTATCGTGAGGATACGGCTGTTTTTGCCTTGATAGATCCTTATGACATTGTGGCGATGGATAGCCTTAAGCGAATTATCCCAAAGGGAATTGGGCTTAAATGTTTGATTGCAACCCCATCTGTGCTGTCTGAGGCTATTGATGCGGCGTATGGGTATTCCAGTGTTATTGAAGATATTTTAAAGGAATTGGATTCGGGCAAAGCAAATCCCGAAGATGTGGCTAAGGTTTCCGAGGATCGGGCGTATTCGCACCCTGTTGTGCGCTTGGTAAATGCTTTGTTGATTGAGGCTGTTAAAACGGGCGTATCCGACCTTCACTTTGAGCCCGAGGAAAACTTTGTGCGGTTGCGGTATCGTTTGGATGGCGTTTTGTTTACGGCCCAAATTCTACACAAAAAAATATGGAATGGGGTTTCCCAGCGTATCAAAATTTTGTCCAAAATGAATATTGCGGATAAATTGGCGCCGCAGGACGGGCGATTTAATTTGAACATTGGGGATAGGGAGGCTGACTTCCGTGTATCGTCGTTGCCGACAGTGCATGGTGAGAATATCGTTCTTCGTGTATTGGATAAAAGTGCCAGTATTAAGCCATTGGATAAATTAGGATTTAGCCCTGAGAATTTAAGCAGAATTCGTCGTGCGCAAAGTCGACCAGAGGGAATTATTATTGTCACGGGCCCAACGGGGAGCGGAAAGAGTACGTCCCTTTACTCAATGATCAATGAAATCAATAAGGTAGAAGTGAATATTCAGACGTTGGAGGATCCTGTCGAGTATTCATTGCCTATGATCCGTCAGACGCACGTCCGAGAGGGGATTTTGGATTTTGCGGATGGGATTAGGGCGTTATTGCGTCAGGACCCTGATGTTATTTTTATCGGTGAAATTCGTGATGGTGTAACGGGTGAGATGGCTTTGAAGGCGGCTATGACAGGTCACCAAGTTTACACAACGCTTCACACAAATGACTCTTTTGGTGCTATTCCGCGTTTGGTCGATTTGGGGCTAAAGCCTGGGATGATTGCGGGTGCTATTATTGGTGTATTTGCCCAGCGTTTGGTGCGCAAACTCTGTTCTGAATGTAAGGAGGTTATGGTTCCTGATGCAGAGCAGTGTCGTATCCTTGGTGTTGACCCTCATAGCCCTCGGCCTGTTTATAAAGCGCGTCAGGGCGGGTGTTCGGTTTGTTCCGGGCAAGGGTATAAGGGTCGCGTTGCCATTGCTGAAATTCTTCTGATGGATGAGGATCTGGATGAGGTGATTGCGCGTGGTGGTACAAAAGTCGAATTAAAGCGATTAGCGCAACAAAAGGGATTCAAAAGTATGCGAGATGATGGTATCCTGAAAATATTGGATGGCGTCACTAGCCTTGATGAGGTTGCGTCCGCCGTTCATATTCACAAGGAATAACGCCAGTTCTGGCGGGTTTGCATTCAATTCGGGGGTTTATTATTCAACCTTATAAGTACAAAGCTTATAACTCTAAAGGGCGACCGATTCGCGGCGTTGTGTCGGCGAATAGCGAGGTTGATTTGTATAATCAGCTTAAAACCTCGGGTATGGAGTTGGTGAGTTGCTCTCCTGTTGAGTCAAAATCAGGCTTGGGGGGATTGTCTATGTTCCGCCCAAAAGTGAAAACCAGAGATTTGATTCAGTTTTTTATGCATTTGGAACAAATGCAGGCGGCGGGTGTGCCAATGTTGGATGCTCTTGCTGATGTTCGTGATTCTGCTGATAACCAGACATTAAAGGACATGATGACCGATGTGGTGCGCAGTGTATCTGATGGAAGTTCTTTGTCTGAATCTTTAAATAATTACCCTAACATATTCTCAAACCTGTATGTTTCTTTGATTAAGGCGGGTGAGGATACGGGGGATTTGGAAAAATCCTACGCTCAGCTGATCAAGTATCTGAAATGGGTTGATGATATGCAATCCAAGATAAAAAAGGCGACACGGTACCCAACTATTTTGTTGGTTGTTGTGATTTTGACCATTGTTGTGATGATGGGATTTGTTGTACCGCAAATTGTTGGGTTTATTAAGAATTTGGGGCAGGAGCTTCCGTTCTACACAACTGCACTTATGGCAACATCTGAATTTTTCCAAGAATATTGGTGGGCTGTTTTGGCGACACCTTTTGTTTTGTTCGGTATTTATAGGGTTGTGCGAAAGAATTCCGAAGGGTTTGCGTACCGTATGGATTCTTTGTTTCTGCGGATGCCTATTGCTGGACAACTTATCAGAAAAATATCTGTTGCCCGTTATTCCCAGACTTTTGCGGCGCTCTTTTCTAGCGGTATTGATGTGATCAATTGTTTGTCATCGGCGCAAAAAACGGTCAGCAATTTGGCGTTGCTAGAGGCTTTGGATATCGTTCAGGCGCGCGTTCAGGCGGGGGCGCCATTGTCCCAAGCCTTTAATTCTTCTGGCGAATTTCCGACAATGGTTGTTCGTATGATTAAGATTGGTGAGGAGTCTGGTAATCTGACTCCTGTTTTGATGCAAGTATCAGATTTTTATACAAAAGATGTTGATGAGGCGGTTCAGGGATTAATTACAATGATTGAGCCTATGCTAACTGCCTTACTTGGTGTTATGATACTCTGGATTGCGGTGGCTGTGTTCGGGCCGATTTATGCAAGCTTTGAGCATATTAATATGTGATGGTGTCGTTAATGGGTTCTCTTTCTCTTCCTTTCCTGTCGTCTTCTCGTGCCGTTGTCATTATGATGGACGATGGCGTTTGTGTTCATAAGGTGTCCGGTTCAACCGTATCCTTTGCCGGATCCCTTTTGTGGAGAAATTCTGATTTTGAAGAAAAATTAGCTGATTTTATTTCGCAAACGGGCGCTGGGTCTGTGGTCATTTTGAATGACGCTGTTGAGCAGCACTACAGAAAAGAAAAAATATCAATCCCAACGTCTTTTGATAAAGCGAATATTATTAAGCGTCGTTTGAATGTTGCGTTTCCTAATTATCCGATGCGTGCGGCGATTGAATTAAAAGAGGCAACCGCGATTGCTAAGGCGCAGGCCGATAAAAATACAGAAAAAGGGAGCGTCTATTTATTTGCGGCGGCTCCATCGACTGAAGCATTTAGTCGTGTTGTTCGGAGTATAAGCCGCACTGATTGCAATATTCAGGGATATGGTCTTTTGCCGCTTGAATCATCGGGTATGGTGAAGGCTATTTCCAAGAAACTGGCGGAAAGATGGGGTGGTGCATCTGGCGCGGCTTGGTCTATTCTGGTTGGTCAACATCATGGTGGCGGATTGCGCCAGATTGTTGTGCGTGGAACTGAACTTGCTTTATCGCGCGTTACTCCGGTTGAAGAGCCGAAGGGCGGGGCGGGCGATGTTTGGGCTGCGGATGTTTTCCAAGAGTTGCAAGCGACGTTAAGTTATCTGTCGCGGTTTGGGTATGTGCCAGAAGATGGCCTAAATATTATTGTCATCGGTGACAAGGGGCATACCGAGATTTTAGAGGGTATGGTTACTGTTCCTTGTAACTTTGAATCCTTGTCCCCTGATGAGGCTGCGAAATTGTTGGGTCTTCGTCTTGCAAAAGATGAGGGTCAACATTTTTCAGATGCATTGCATGCGGCATGGGCCGTTAAAAAATCATCATTAACTCTGCCTTTGGTATCCAAAGAAGTATCCGATGTTGCTGGGCCTCGTCGTGCCGCAACTGCGATTATGTTGGTCTTATCGCTTGGGTTTGGGTGGGCTTTGTTTCAAAATGCAACAGAAGCGCTCCGCTTTTATCAGGACACTAAAAATCTTGAAGTGGCCAAAATCAGGCAGGCGGATATTGAGCGTATTTATCAGGAAGAATTAAAACGCAAAGAAGCCATGGGTATTGATGTGAACCTGATTAAGGGTGCGTTGGATATTGATGGGCGCGTTCATGCGCAACATATTGATGTGCTGGGTGTTTTAAAAGAAGTCAGTCGTGATTTGTCCAATTTGCGCATGGATGGATTTGAATTCCAAAATCAGGGCGATGCTTTGGCACCAGCGTCTACACCAGATCAACCGGCACCAGTGCGTGCCGCAACGTTTAAATTGCAATTCAGTTTTGCTGGAAATATTAATCCGAAAGATGGCAACAAGGAAATGTTTGATCTGGCGGATAGGTTAATGAAACGATTATCGCCGCTTGGTTATACTGTCAAAGTTTCTCAGCCACTTCAGAACTTGACCTATACAGGTGAAGTGGACAAGGAAGTTGGATTGACCGCCAATCAGAGGGCGATGAGTGAAAGATTTAGTGCTGAAATTTTAATCCAGAAGGTGAATAATGCTCAAAGTTCTGGGAACTAGAAAAGTAACATTTATGGTTCTGCTGTTGCTCGTTACGGGAGCAATTGGCGCAGGTTATTATTATTACCTCTTGCCTGAGCGGGAAAAGGTAACGGCTGAACTTGATTCAACCCGCGCTGCCGTTGAACAAAGGTATCAAGAAGTTGCGAAGATGAAGGAGGAGTATGTTCTTCTTCAGAGTCAGTTGCGCGCCTTTAAAGAGTTGGAGCTGCGTGGATTTTTTAATGATCAGGATCGTTCCAACGGAATTGAACATCTTGGAAAATTGAGTGATCATGCGGGGCTTTTAAAGGCCAAATTGAAATTTGGTGCTGGTCAGTTGGTTGCAGATCCCTTGGCGGATCAAGCCTCTCAGGTCGTTCTGAGAAGTCCTGTGACTGTTGATATCAGTGCTCTTGATGATGTGGATGTTTATAGCTTTATTAAGTTTGTTGAGGAGAAATTCCCGGGTGATTTGGATATCACATCAGTTAAGCTTAAGCGCATAGAAATATTCAATGAAGTTATGCTTAGAAAAATTGGTGGAGGAGCCGCCACTCCGTTGGTTGATGCCCAGCTTGGGTTTGATTGGTTGACGATGGCCCCTAAGAATGTTGTTGCTCCAGTCGAGGGTGGAAATTGATGAAATCTTTATACATTTTACCGTGTGTGGTGTTTGTTTCTTCGATGCTGTCTTTTGCTATCGCGGCCTCTGCTGCTGATGAGGCTGCAACTCAGGCATCTTCGCCGAATTCTAATTTGGGTCTTACAAAAGAGGCGGCGGCGATGGATGAGTCCAGCCTTCCGCCTGAAGTGAGAATTTTAAGAAATATCGAAAAAGAAATTAAAAAGAAACGTGGCAAAGAGGTTTATGAACGGAGCTCTGTTCCTTCTCTTGTTTTTACGCCGAGCCAATATGCTTTGTTGCGTGAGGCGCGTGTCGGATTTAATACAAGAGCGCCAACGCTTCAAGAGCTGAATAATTCTGCTAATCCTAATGACCCTAACTATCGTGCGCCAGCGTTGTTGCGGGATATTTCTTTGGGTGGGATTGCTTTCTTGAATCCTGATGATTGGACGATTTGGTTGAACGGTGCGCGCGTAACGCCTGATTCTTTGCCATCTGAAGCCATTGATCTGCGGGTTTATAAAGATTTCATTGAATTGAAATGGTTTGATGCTCAAACCAATCAGGTTTATCCAATCCGATTGCGCACGAACCAGAAGTTTAATCTGGATGCCCATATATTCCTTCCAGGTTAGTAGGGTGGGATGTTCTGTGATTCCTTCTGATTCCCAAAACGATAAGGCATTAAGTGTTGTTCATCTTGATGCAAATTATGGTGATCGCCGTGTGTTGAATGATATTTCATTCTCTGTCGGGGGTGGGCAAACATATGGATTGATTGGATTGAACGGGGTCGGTAAAACCACACTTATTAAAATTGTACTTGGATTGAAAGCGGCGCAGGCTGGCGGTGTTATGGTTTTTGGCAACCCATCTTCTGATGCTAAGGTTCGGGAAGATATCTCTTATTTGCCAGAGCGATTTGATCCTCCTTGGTTTTTAAAGGGTGGTGAGTTTATTGAGTTTGCCGCTTCTTTGTATGGTCGCGAAGTTGCTAAAGATGACGTGGTTTTGGCCTGTGAAAAATTGGCACTTGACCCTGCTGTCCTTAAAAGCAAGGTTCAGACTTATTCCAAGGGTATGCGCCAGAAGCTTGGCTTGATTGCTGCCGTTTTAACTGGGTGTCGGGTTTTAATTCTTGATGAGCCGATGAGCGGTCTTGACCCTTTGGCGCGGTCATTGGTTAAGAATCTTTTGGCTTCGGTCAAGGCTGAGGGAAGGACTGTTATCCTCAGCAGTCATATTTTAGCCGATATGGACGAGATTTGTGATTGTGTGACCGTTATTGATTCGGGAAAGGTTCAATTTACGGGCTCCCCCCAATCTATGAAAGAACAAGTTCAGGAAAATTCTCTGGAAAAGGCTTTTCTTAAAATTATCAAGAAAGCCGCCTGATATCTTTGCAAATTGTTCCGAATAATGTAGAATCACTTGAGTTTTCTTAACGACCCCTTCTTTGTCCTTTCCCTATGGTGAGCCACTATGTCAGATAATAATCAGGATAAGCCCGATGACTATGAAGTCATTTTCGATACGTCCTCTGACGATAATTTCCAGCAAGATTCTCGTGAAGATGATATTGTGGAATATACAGATATCAATGATGGGGAAGACGAGGATGAAGATGGGATATTTGCTCCAGATTCTCCCGCTAACCAAACTAAAAAATCATCGGGTTTATTGGGGGCGGTTGCTTTGCTGGCTGTGGTCGGGGCAGGTGGCTATGTTTATTATTCCAATCCACAATTGATTGATCAGGTTAAACAAAATATTGCGGGCGTTGAAGAAACCGTCAACATTGATATGCCATCCGAACAGGTGGCTCTTCCTGTTGATGCTGTTTCTGCGGAGTCTGCCCAAGCGATGGGCAAAGAGCTAGATAGTGTTGTCGCCGATGTTAAAAAGTCGGACGAGAGTGTTGCTGCCCAAGGGCAGGATGCTCAGGATTCTCCTTTAGCTCCAGAGGTTG
>CAZVSN010000010.1:27013-34387 GCA_964629455.1 uncultured Micavibrio sp.
GCAAAAGATATCGTCAAAGAAGAGAAACCGATTGTTGTTGAATCAAAAGAGGCACAGAAATCAATTGCCGATTCCAAGTTGGATAAATATTTTGATTCACCTGGTGGAAAAATATTAAAAGATATGCCTAGCCCGTCTTTCAATCCTAAAAAAGGTAAGAATGAAAGCATTATTATTGTAGGGAAACAGCCGAATACGTCGTCCCATTCCTATGGGCAAACGGGGCGTGTTTCAATTCAAACAACGGGAATTGATTCAAAAATTGTCGCGGCTGGTCGCGCGTTGGCATTGCAACGATATGACGCGGCAAAAGAAATGTATGATGAGTTGTATCGTTTAAATCCTCGTGATAGTCGGGTTTTGATGGGGCGTGCTGTATTGTTCCAGAAGATGGGTGATATTGATCAGGCGACTGCGGCGTATGAAGATGTTTTGAAATATAATCCTGATAATGCAGAGGCTGTTGTCAATCTTGCGGGGTTGATTAGAAAACAATATCCTGCGGTTGCTTTGAATAAATTGTTAGATTTGCGGCAGCAATACCCTGATAACGCTGTTGTTGCTGCTCAGTTGGGAGTTGCTTACGCAGATACAGGAAATTATCCTGATGCTTATCATTACTTGAGCATGGCGGCGAGTATGGAGCCCAATAATTCACAGCATCTCTTTAATATGGCTGTGGTTGCCGAGAAGGCGGGTGACGCTCAAAAGGCAATTGCAAATTATGAGAAGGCTTTGGAAATCGATGCTGTTTCTGGTGGTGGCGGCAAAACAATTTCGCGCGAAGTTATTTATGATAGATTAACACGTCTTCGTGGAAATTAGGTTTTCTGGTTTTGGTGATTTCTCCCGATATCATTTATTTCTTCCTTTTTAGTTTTGTTGTTGCGTTGATTGGCGCTTGCATGGGGAGCTTTGCAAGTGCTATCGCGCATCGAACTTTATCTGGTCAAAGTTGGATTTCGGTTGTCGATAAAAACAGTCATACGGTTAAACCCGCACGGTCTGAATGTCCTCTTTGTTATCATCAATTGTCTTTGGTTGATTTGATACCCGTTCTATCTTGGGCTCTATCGGGCGGGAAGTGTCGGTATTGTCGCCAACCAATATCAGTGATGTACCCGTTTGTGGAATTGGCGGGAGCTTTGATATTGTGGTTGGTGTGGTGTTTTGGATGTGAGGGGTGGGAGTTTATTCTGTTTGCTTTGGGGCTTCCGTTTTCTTTGGCTGCTTTTTTGCTGATGATTCGAAAATTTAGTCCGCCACCTTATATGTGGGGTGTTTTGGTGGGGCAGGGAGCTTTATTGTATTATGTATTCCTTTTTTGAGAGGAAGAGCATTTGAGCTTTTCATCAAAAGCGGGTATAAATGAAAAACATGGAGAATTCTCTCTGTCTTCGCTTCAAAATTTACCATCCGTTTGCAATTGACTGTTAAAAATAAGAGTTCGGGCGGAGTCCCTTCTGGAGGATAAATATGGATATTACGCAGCTTTTGGCGTTTGTGATGCAGAATAATGCATCGGATTTACATTTGAGTGCAGGAAATGCGCCGATTGTTCGGGTTTATGGTTCTTTAAAGCGATTGAAGTCGGATACGCTGACCAATGAGGCTATTCGTGCCATGCTGTATTCTGTGATGACGGATGACCAGAGGGCCGAGTTTGAAAAAAATCTGGAGCTGGACTTTGCTATTTCTTTTGGCGAGAAGGCTCGTTTCCGTGTGAATGCATTCACAAACCGTCAGGGATCTGCTGCTGTGTTTCGTACGATTCCCTCTGTTGTTCCAACGATGGATGAGCTTGATCTTCCTGCGGTTATACGGCGCTTCACAGGGTTGGAGAAGGGAATTATTTTGGTCACAGGGCCAACAGGTTCTGGTAAATCCACGACATTGGCCGCGATGATTAATCACATCAACGAAACAATGCCGAAACATATTTTGACGATTGAAGATCCTGTCGAGTTCTTTCACACGTCAAAAAAATCTTTGGTTAACCATCGTGAGCTGGGGAATGATACGCAAAGTTTTGGTCGCGCCCTTAAAAGTGCGTTGCGCGAAGATCCTGATGTTATTCTGGTGGGTGAGATGCGTGACCATGAAACCATTTCCTTGGCACTGACGGCTGCGGAAACGGGTCACCTTGTGTTTGGAACATTGCACTCTAGTTCTGCTGCGAAAACAATTGACCGTATTATCGACGTTTTCCCAACGGGTGATAAAGAGATGATTCGGTCCATGTTGGCAAGTTCGTTGCAGGGTGTTGTTGCGCAGACCCTTTTGAAGAAAGCGGATGGCAAAGGCCGTGTTGCCGCTTTTGAAATTTTGGTTGGAACAAATGCTGTTCGTAACTTGATTCGCGAAAACCAGATACCTCAAATGTATTCCATGATTCAGACGGGGTCGCGTTATGGTATGATTACCATGGAAGATGCTGTTAACAATCTTTTAGAGCAAGGGATTGTTGATGAGGATGAAGCCAGAGCTGTTCTTGCAAAAACCACAGATGATGAGGGCGGGGTTGATACGGCTGCGTCTGCTACATCGCGGGCTAAGAAAGAATCTCTTGAAGGGACTGGTTCAACAGATGATGGGTATTCATTTTGACCGCTGAGCCACTTATTTTCAAATATCTGACTGAAATGGGGCGTCAAAATGCAACGGATTTGTATTTGACCGTTGGTGTTCCCCCGACGTTACGGATTGATGATCAATTGGTTGCCGTGTCCGATGTTGTCATGGATTCGGCGCAGATGAATGATGTCTTGGCCGCTATTTTAACAACACGTCAGCGCCGTGATTTTGAAATGCGTATGGAGTTGAATACGGCGATTGATATGGGCGGCCACGGTCGTTTTCGCGTTAATATTCTTCAACAAAGACTTCAGCCTGCTCTTGTAATACGCAGAATTATATCAAGAATTCCAAGTTTTGCAGAATTAAGGTTGCCACCTGTTCTTGAAAAATTGGCATTGATGAAGCGGGGATTGATACTGGTCACGGGGATGACTGGGTCTGGGAAGTCGACAACGCTGGCCTCTATGGTGGATTACAGAAATTCAAATTCGCAAGGGCACATTATTACCATTGAAGACCCTATCGAATATTATCACGAACATAAGAAATGTGTCGTGTCCCAGCGTGAGGTCGGTGTTGATACTGAAAATTATGCTGTGGCTTTAAAGAATGCGTTGCGTCAGCGCCCTGATGTTATTTTGGTGGGGGAGGTTCGTGATCGTGATGTGATGGAGCAGGCTTTGACGGCCGCGGAAACGGGACATTTATGTTTGGCAACAATTCACACCAACAACGCCCATCAAGCCATTGAAAGAATTGTTAATTTGTTCCCCGAGGAATATGCCCCCCAAATTCGCCTGAATCTGGCGACTAATTTGCGGGCGATTATATCTCAACGCTTGGTTCGCACGATACAAGGATCTCTGGCGGTGGCATTGGAAGTGATGTTGAATGAGGGATTGGTCAAAGACTTAATTATGGAGGGTAAAATCTCCAAAATTTCTGAGGTTATGGAATCAAATCAAGTTGTTGGTATGGTTACATTTGATCAATCTTTGTTGCGTCTTTATGTTGATGGGCTGATTTCAGAGGATATGGCAATTTCCCAAAGCGATATGCCGAGTGATATGAAGTTGAAAATCCAAAAAATTAGGTTGGGCGAGGCCCATGGGGGATTGTCGTCTGTCGATACATCGGTTTTAAAAATTTCCGAATAATCCACTATGGTAAAACTATCAAAAATGATTTACAATTTTGACAATCCTTTGGTTTGGCCTTTGGTTCGTCCATTGGTTTCGCCTAGGGGCTCTCGCCTAATCAGTTTCCTAATTCGTTTGTCCATGTTCCAAAATTATTCACGAGAAAAGCTATGATGAAAAAGTTTCTTAGTCACAAGACCGCCCTCACAAGCCTTGCTGCTTTGACGGTATTTTTGCCAATGAGCGCCTGCGATCTGGCTAATAATTTTACAAAGGTTGATCGGACGACGAACAGCGAAATACAGGATTACCGCGATGCTTTGGCCCCGCGTGAGGCTGCGATGGCTGATGCTCAGGCGGTTGCCTCTGATGTCCCTGAACTTGCAACCTATGTTGCTGAAGATTCTAAAACGTTGAAATCATATCCGTTGGTGTCTTTGTCTATCAATCAAAGCATTCCGTTGCGTGAAGCTTTGTTTGAATTGGCAAAACAGGCTAATTATGATGTGGAGCTTGATCCGCGAATCAATGGTTCGGTTATTTTTACAGCGCGAAATAAACCTCTTGATGCTGTTATTGACCGGATTTGCGAAATTTCTGGTTTGCGTTATAAATTTGACGAATCAACATTGCGTATTGAATTGGATACGCCATATAGCAAAAATTATAAGATTGATTATTTGAGCTTTGTTCGTAAAAACTCAAGCAATGTTAAGACGGATGTATCTGTTGCGTCTTCTGGTGAGGCGGGTGTTGGTGGGGGATCTAATTTCTCGATTGATAGCAAAGCTGAGTCCGATTTCTGGTTGGAACTAGACACGAACTTGAAACAAATTTTGGCTTCAAATGCATCGCCTAACTATTTGAAAACAGATGAAGATCCTCAAATATCTTTGACATCTGCCAATCCTGTTAATCCACCTGTTCCGCCGATAGATGCGGCTGCTTTGGGTGCGACTGCGCCACAAGCGGGGATCGAAGATTATGTGTCATCTCCACAATTGGTTACAAATGGAACAACCGTTGCGCCACCATCTGATGCGGCTTTAGCTGTTCCAGCGGCAGCGACACCTGCTGCTGCGGCTGCGGCGGCTGCGCCTATTGCGGCGGCGGCCCCTGCAACGACAGCAACTCCTGCGCCAGTTCCTTTGGCCGCGCAACCTGCGACACCTGCTCAACAACCTGTTTTAAGGGTTGAGTCCTTGCCAACAAGCGCAACGACTGGAAATGCATCTGGTTCAAATCAGGTTCAATTTACACCTGCTTATTCTTTGAATAAACAGGCGGGAATTGTGTCTATTTATGCGAATGAAAGATTGCAGAAACAAGTTGAGTCTTATTTGACTGAACTGCGTCGTTCAACGACATCACAAGTTTTGATTGAAGCGAAAGTTCTTGAGGTTGAATTGACCGATGAATTCGCCACTGGTATTAACTGGAATTTGTTAGATAGAGTTGGTGATTTTAGTTTCGAGGGCACGTTTGATGCGCCGAGTTTGTCCCCAAATACATTAAATGGGGTTACATTTGGGTTTGCTGGCGATGATATTTCTTCGTTTGTATCCGCGTTATCCCGTTTTGGAACAGTGCATGCCTTGGCAAGCCCTCGTTTGACTGTGTTGAATAATCAGGCTGCCGTTTTGAATGTTGCTCAAAATCAGGTTTATTTTGAATTAAAAGTATCGAGCGATACGACTTCTGACGGTGCGGCGAGCACAACATCTGTTGATGTTGATAGTACAATCAAGACTGTTCCTGAGGGCGTATTGATTAACGTGTTGCCATCTATTGATTTGGATAAACGTATGGTTTCTATGCAGGTTCGTCCGACGGTCACCAAAATCAATTCCTATGTTGCTGACCCTGCTGTTGCTTTTGTTGCCGCACAGAATGACATCAATATTACTTCTAACATTCCTGTTGTGAATGTTCAGGAGGTTGATTCTGTTGTGAACATGAAAAACAAACAAATGATGGTTATGGGTGGCTTGCTTCAAGATACCACGACATCGACACAGGAGGGGCTTCCTGTTGCGTCTGAAGTTCCTGTTGTGGGTAGCTTGTTCCGAAATCAGGGGGATAAGGTGCGCAAAACAGAATTGGTTATCTTCATCAAATCAACCATTATTGATGATGCATCTGAAACCATTCATCAAACTGACAAAGACCTCTATCGTATTTTTGGTCAGGATCGTCGACCAGAAAAACTATAGTTGATAGGCGCGGGTTTCTGTGTCGATTGTTTTGATACGATATATTTTAATGGCGGCCATTCGGGATAGGCTTATCTGGGGTGTGGCCGCCATGTCCATTCTGGGCGTGTGTTTGTCCATTTTCTCTGGCTCTGCGGCAATTATTGAACAAGGGCAATTTGTTCTGGCCTATATGGCGGGCGGATTGCGGATTATTGTTTTGTTGGGATTGACGCTTTTTACAGTCTTTTTTGTGCGGCGGTCATTTGATGCGCGGGATATTGAATTTTTATTGACCAGACCTTTGTCGCGGGCATCTTTTGTTGTGTCCCATGTTGTTGCGTTTTCTCTTCTCTCTCTTCTCGGCGGAATTTTTATATCTGCTATTGTCGGCGCGTTGTCGCTGCACTTTGGTGGGGTGGCCTCTGTTGCTCTCTGGGCTTTTGGTATTACATTTGAATTGATGATTGTTACCAATGTGGCTTTCTTTTTTGCGATGGTTTTGGCAAGTCCTGTTACGTCTGGATTGGCGACATTCGGATTTTATATTTTGGCTCGGTTGATGGGGTCGTTATTGTCCATTCTTCATCATGCGCCAAACCCGAATGACATTCAGTCCTATGTCATGGGCGGGTTGGGGCAGGTTGTGAATGTCATTGCCATTGTTGTTCCGCGCCTTGATTTGTTGGCGCAAACATCATGGTTGATTTATGGTGGTGGTGCGTTTTCCGATTGGATATTTGTTGTTTTTCAAGGGATTGCATTTGTTTCTTTAATTGCTGTCGCAACTTTGATTGATTTGCGGCGGCGGCAATTTTAAGGGCGTTTTTCATGGCATCGCGGATTAAAATATCTCCTGATTATTTTGTGTTGGGGATTATTCTTATTCTGAATGTGGCTGTCTGGTATTCTTCTTCATCGCGCTTGCCGCGATGGGCGAATGTTCCCCCTGCGCCATCCGAAGTGGGCGCAACCGCATCGTTTCTGGGGGACGAAGAGCTTGCCTATCGATCCATTGCCATTACGCTTCAATCTTTCGGGAACGCAACAGGGCAGGTCATGGCTCTTAAAGATTATCATTATAAAAATCTGGGAACATGGTTTGATTTGGGCGATTCCCTTAATCAAAAATCGAATTATGTTCCATTTTTGGCGGGGTATTATTTTGCTGGCAATCAGGATCCATCAAAATTAATGCCCGTTATCAATTATTTGCGGCGTGTTGGTGCATATTCGGATGAAGATAAGTGGCGCTATTTAGGGCAGGCAGTTTATCTGGCGCGCCATAAAATGAAGAATATGCCCCTTGCTATGGAGCTTGCCAAAGAATTGGCGGCAACCTACAAAACGGGGATGCCAGCATGGGTTATTCAAATGCCTGCGATTGTGGCATCGGGTATGGGTGAGCAAGAAATGGCGTATAACCTGATGTTGGACACGTTGCAGAATAAAAGTGCGGGTATGGA
>CAZVSN010000011.1:0-13490 GCA_964629455.1 uncultured Micavibrio sp.
TCAACGGCTTGATAAGCGGAGCTCCGCGCAGAAGAAACATCATTTCCGATTGCACAAACACCAAGGACACGGCCACCTGTGGCAATAATTTTGCCATCCTTTTCTGATGTTCCTGCATGAAAAATATGAACGTTCAGAACGGCCGCGGCCTCAGACAAACCGCCAATGACCGTGTTTTTCTGATAAGCCGCAGGATACCCCTTTGCCGCCATGACAACGCAGAGCGAGGGATGATCCGACCATACGGGTTGAACGCTGTCCAATACACCCGTCGCACAGGCATACAGCATATCAACCACATCGGATTGTAACCGCAGCATAAGTGTCTGACATTCGGGGTCACCAAATCGGGCATTAAATTCCAACAATTTGGGAATACCATGGTGCACCATCAATCCCGCGAACAAGACACCCTGAAACGGGCAACCATCTTGCTTCATCCCAGCAACAGTTGGCTTGATAATATCATTGATAATGATTTTTTCCATCTCTGGTGTCATCAACCGTGCAGGGGAATAGGCCCCCATGCCGCCTGTGTTGGGGCCCGTATCCCCGTCACCCACCCGTTTATGGTCTTGGGCTGACGAAAGAGGGAGAATGTTCTCTCCATCAGAAATGGCAAAATAGCTGATTTCTTCGCCTTCAAGAAACTCTTCAATCACAATAGATGCGCCAGCTTCGCCAAACGCATTCCCCGACAACATATCGGTCACAGCCTCTTTCGCTTCATCAACAGAGGTTGCAACCACAACCCCTTTGCCCGCAGCAAGCCCATCAGCTTTCACAACGATAGGCGCCCCCAGCTTGTCAATAAAAGCATGGGCAGGGGCAACGCTTGTAAACCGCTCATAAGCGGCAGTTGGAATATGATATTTCTTGCACAAATCTTTCATAAAGCCTTTGGACCCCTCAAGCTGTGCTGCTTTTTTGTCAGGGCCAAAGGCGGGGATACCGATATCGCGCAACCGATCAACCAAGCCAAGCACAAGCGGAGTTTCTGGCCCGACCACCACAAAATCTATCTGTTCGGACTGCACCAAAGCAACCAGCCCATCAATATCATCGACAGCCACAGGAGAGCAGGGGGCAATTTGCGCAATCCCTGCGTTCCCAGGTGCACAAATCAAATGAGTGCAACGAGGGGATTGTTTGATTTTGAAGGCAAGGGCGTGTTCGCGGCCGCCCGATCCGACCAATAAAATGCGCATAACGGGGTTATAATCTATTCTTCGGAACTTGCCAATAAGTCGATATTTCCGCCGGTGGCCATAATATTATCAGTGACCGTGACCTCGGTTGCAAATCGTGACAAATAATGGGGTCCGCCCGCTTTCGGGCCCGTTCCCGACAACCCCTGTCCGCCAAAAGGTTGAACGCCAACCACAGCACCAATCATATTGCGATTGATATAAATATTTCCTGCACGAACTTTATTCGCAACCAAGCGATGGCGGCTTTCCAAACGGGAATGAAATCCAAAAGTCAGCCCATATCGCGCAGCATTAATATCATCAATAATTTTGTGCAAATCTGACGATTTAAACCGGATAATATGCAGAATAGGCCCAAAGACCTCGCCCTGTAACCTTTGTAAACCGTCAATTTCATAAGCACATGGGGCAAAATAGGCATCATCAATGATATCAGGCATTTTTGCTGCAGCAATCAATGTTGCAAAACCATCCAAATACCTTTGATGGGATTTTAAATTCTGCAAAGCCTCATCATCAATCACGGGCGGAATGTCAGTTGCAATATCTTGGGCGCGCCCCACTTTCAAAAGAGGTAATGCCCCGCGTAATAAATCAATCACCCGATCCGCAATATCATCTTGAACAAATAAAACACGAAGGGCAGAGCACCGTTGCCCCGCAGAGCCAAAGGCCGATAACAAAACATCATCCACCACTTGTTCAGGAAGGGCGGTGGAATCAACAATCATTGCATTTAATCCGCCCGTTTCGGCAATAAGCGGAACAATCGCCGCATCTTTATTGGCCAAAGTTCGGTTAATCGATTGGGCAACAAACGTTGACCCCGTAAAAACAACACCCGCAACATCTGGATGCGCGACCAATTCCGCCCCGACAGCCCCATCCCCCTCAATCATTTGCACAACATCTTTGGGAACACCTGCCAAATGCAAAATATCAACAGCAATGCGCGCAATATAAGGGGTTTGCTCAGCAGGCTTGGCAATCACACAATTTCCAGCCATGACCGCCGCAACCACCTGACCCAAGAAAATTGCCAACGGAAAATTCCACGGTGAAATGGCAACAAAAGTTCCGCGCCCAACCAATCGCAAAGAATTTCGTTCACCCGTGGGGCCTTTCAAAATATCGCCATCTGCAGCAAATTTTTGAACACCTTCGGCGGCATAATATCGACAAAAATCGACAGCTTCACGAATTTCGGCAATCGCATCAAAAACTGTCTTTTTGGCTTCGGATTGTAAAATACCAACCAAAACGCCCGTCTTTTCTTCCAGCAAATCCGCGGCTTTCAGCAACGCATCGGCGCGTTTCTCAGCGGGCGTATCACGCCATGCTGGAAAGGCTTTCTGGGCAATGCCAAAACAACTATGAACCGACTGATGGACATTTGCTGCACCATCTATTTTATCAGGTATTGCAGCAAAGAATGTACGCCGTTCACCGATACGCGACAAATCAAACCCGCGTGAATTTATGCGATCCGCCCCATAAAGATCGGGCGGCAAAGGAATGCCTGATGGTTTATTTATGCGGTCTGCCGCACTCTGTACAACGTCCCGAACCAAATGGGATGTTGCAACACTATCATCACGAATTTGGCTAACAAATGACGTATTTGCGCCATTTTCCAACATCCTCCGCACCAAATACGGCAACAAATCACCATAACTTCCCACAGGGGCATACAACGTGACAGGAATATGGTGTTGATGCCGCAGCAATTCTCCCAAAGCCTGCCCCATGCCATACAGACGCTGAAACTCAAACCCCGCCTTATCTGCGCCTGCCAAATCAAGAACAGATGCCGCCGTCGTCACATTATGGGTCGCAAACATCGGGTAAAGATGACTCCGCGCCGCTAAAAGCTTCTGTGCGGCATACAAATAGGATAAATCGGTAAAATTTTTGCGGGTATAGACAGGGTACTGTGCCCATCCTGCGACTTGCGCCCGCTTGATTTCACCATCCCAATAAGCCCCCTTGACCAAACGAACCTGAATTTTGCGCCCAATAATGCGCGCCAAACCCTCAATATAATCAATAACATCATGGGCACGACGGTCGTACGCCTGCACCGCAAGCCCCAAACCATTCCATCCCGCCAATTCGGGGGATAGGGCCACTTGCCTAAAAATCTCAAGAGAAAGCTCCAACCGCTCTGACTCTTCGGCATCAACCGTAATTGTAATTCCTTTTGTTGCAGCAATTTTGCACAACGTCATTAACTTGGCAACAATTGCAGGCACGCATATTTGGGCCTGAGTCCATGTATATCGCGGGTGTAAGGCCGATAATTTGACCGACATTCCATGCCGCGCAAACAAAGGAAGAGCCGCATCATTGGCGTCCCCGATGCTCTGCGCAGCATTTACATACGATTGAAAATAGGTTTCTGCGTCTTGTTCGGTTCGCGCACCTTCACCCAACATATCAAATGATAGTCGAAACCCGTTCTTTTCCTCTTTTTCTGCAATTTTCAAAGCAGATTGAATACTTTCCCCAACAACAAATTGTGCGCCTAACCGCCGAACCGTTTCCTCTGTCGCTTTGCGAATAACAGGCTTTGAAACGCCTGACAAAAACCCGCCAAGCATAGACTTTGCCATCCCTAATCCCGCGCTGGTCGCAACAGAAAACAATCCGGAACCAGAGGCTTTCTTCCAATCAGACACTCCGATTTTCTCGGTCAGGAGCGCGTCTGCGGTTTCACTATCAGGAATCCGTAACAAGGCCTCGGCCAATGTCATCAAAGACCGCCCCTCGACACTAGAAAGCGGGTAATGCTGCAAAAAAGTTTCAATTTCACTCGTGCCCGCTTTGGCCGCACGAATACTGGAAATCATATCAAGCGCCACAAGGCGCACCCTCTCGGCGCGCGCAGCATCCCAGTGTAATTCTTTCAGAATACTGGCAATCTGATTAGATTCAGACAAAAATGGGGGCGGGGATGAAAAAGCGGAACGGTCGGTCATTCTGAATTGTACCATGCCTCACGCCCCCTGAAAAGAACGGGAAGCACAGCAAAAATCAAAGCAACCAGACGGATGGGGGAAGACTAGCCCTTAATCGCCAATCGTCCAGGGTTATGCGACAAACGGTGCAAAACCTCATCCAATTGATCAAGGGTTTTAAAAGATATGCTCAATGCCCCCTCTTGGGTGGACTGCATATCAATAGTAACAGTCATACCCAAAACGTTGGACACTTCACGCTCCAAGGCTAACGTATTAATATCTTTATCATCTTTACTGGAATTGGCGATTTTTTTGCCTAATTTTTCAACGCGGGACTTAACGCCACGCCCCTGCAAATCACCAACCATTTTCTCGGTTTGACGAACACTCAATCCCAAGGCAATAATTTTCTTGGCTGTATCTTCCTGCATTTCAGCAGACAGCGTTAGCAAAGCACGGGCATGACCCGCAGAAAGCTTGGCATCCGTCAACATCGCCATAACCGCAGGGCACAGCTCAATCAAGCGCAGCATATTCGCAACATAAGACCGGCTTTTTCCGATTTTCTCGGCAACTTGCTCGGTTGTATATTCAAACTGATCCGCCAATTGTTTCAAAGCTCTCGCCTCATCAACAGCATTCAAATCTTCGCGCTGCAAATTCTCGATCAGAGCAATTTCAAGCGTCGTGGTATCGTCCAATTCACGAATAATAATCGGAACTTCATGCAATTGCGCCTTTTGCGCCGCGCGCCATCTCCGCTCACCTGCAACAATTTCATATGATCCTGACCCATCGGTCATCGGACGCACCAAAATCGGCTGAATTAAACCGTGCTGAGCGATAGATTTGGCCAATTCCGCAATACTATCATCATTAAAATGCTGGCGTGGCTGATATTGCCCCGGAACCAATTGTGATACAGACACCAATTTACGACCATTCGGGTTTTGGGTGGCAGACGTATCGGCGGCCTCGTCATGGGATAAATCAGAAACAGGCGATGGACGATCATTCTCGTCATCGCCAAAAAGAGCATTTAATCCACGACCAAGGGCACGGCGCTTTACACTGGATTCAGATGTATTTTCTGATGCATTCGCAGGGGAATTCATGCGCTAACCTCTTGATTTTGAACGTTATTTTCTTGATTTGCAGATTGTGGCAAAGCCAATATCTGTTTCTCGCGACGAATAATCTCGCCAGCCAGACGAATATAGGCCTGCGCCCCCGGACATTTCATGTCATAAACAATAGCAGGCAATCCATAGGACGGCGCTTCCGACAATTTCACATTGCGCGGGATAACCGTGTTGTAAACCTTCTCACCGAAATATTCACGAACATCATCAGCCACAGCGCCCGACAAACGATTGCGAGGATCATACATCGTCAACAAAACACCATGGATTTCCAGTTTCGGATTAAAATGTTGTTTGACGCGATCAATGGTTTTAACCAAATGAGATAGGCCTTCCAAAGCATAAAACTCACATTGCAACGGCACGACAATCGCATCAACAGCAACCAAAGCATTCAATGTCACCAATGACAAAGATGGTGGGCAGTCAATGATAACATAGTCAAAAGGAAGGGGACGACGCAAAGCTTCACGCAAACGATACTCACGACGTTTTGCAGTAACCAATTCAATTTCTGCGCCCGCCAAATGCATGGAAGATGGAACAACATAAAGACCAGGGACCTTTGTAGGAACCGCAAGTTCGGCAGGATTCAATCCTTCTTCAAATATCAAATCATAAGCACTTTTGCGAATTTCCGATCGCTTAACACCCAACCCCGTAGAGGCATTCCCCTGAGGATCAAGGTCGAGCAACATAACGCGCTTCCCAACAGCAGCCAAAGCCGTCGCCATATTGACCGCAGTCGTCGTTTTTCCAACGCCGCCCTTTTGATTGGCAACGGCCAATAATCGGGGTAATTTCTGATTTTTCTGGGATGGGGGATCAATTTTACGGGGAACTGTAGGGGTGACTTGAGATGCAGGAATCATCGTCGCAACCTGTCCTTTTTATGTTTCTTGTGTTTTTGAATACCCAAAACCTACCCAATTTATCCCATCAGGTCAAGAAAACTTTACACATTTCGCACATTGGTCAACCGCAGAATTTTCGCCCGATTGTCAGTTTGGCTAGGGGTCAGGGTGGCGTCGAATTCATATTTTTTCCGCGCCTCGATAAGCTCGGCTTCGGCTTTTTCCCCCTTTGGAAAAATCAAAACAACCTGTGGATTTCGCGACCACCATTGCTCCGTTAAGCCCAATAATTCCTCCAGAGAAGCCAACGCCCGTGCGGTTATAACGTCAGGAAGGAGTGTCAAATTTTCATCCACATTTTCGATTCTTCGATTGTGGATAAGAACGGGGGTATCTGTTTCACGTGAAACTGTCGCCAAAAATGCGCATTTCTTTTGATCAGATTCAAAAAGGTGAACGGCGATCTCTGGACGCGCCATCGCCAGAACCATCCCTGGAAATCCAGCCCCAGATCCCAAATCAAAAAGGGTTTTAGCCTCTAAAGGAATAAGAGGAACCAATTGAAGTGAATCTTTGAAATGGCGGCTATCTGAATCTGACAAAGTCGATGGCGCAACCAAATTGACGGCTTTTGACCATTTTATCAGCAAGGCTTTATATTGGGCAAGCTTAGGCGACTTTTCCATGCGGCTTTCTTTTAATATAACGAAGGAGAGAAATCATCGCGGCAGGTGTAACACCTGAAATGCGGGATGCCGCGCCCAAGGTTGCGGGGCGTGCCTCGGTCAATTTTTGACGGATTTCAGTTGATAGGCTGGCAATTTCTGAATAATCCATATTCGCGGGCAACATCAAAGACTCGTCCCGACGGAACGCCGCAATATCAATATCCTGCCGTTCCAAATAACCAGAATAGGTCGAATCGATACGAATTTGCTCAACAATTGCCGCATCAATTGATTTCAGTTCGGGCCAGACGCGGGTTAAATCATCCCATGAAATATTGGGCAATTTGATTAAATCAAACACAGAACGGCGAACACCGTCCATATTCACAATCACATCAAATTCAGCCAACTCATTCGGTGTCTTCTTTAGGTTTTCCATCAAAAGGCGACCTTGAAGCAAAGTTTCGCGCTTCTCATTCCAAATTTTCTGGCGCTCCGCGCCCACACACCCAATCTCAATTCCCAAATCAGTCAGGCGCTGATCGGCATTATCAGATCGCAATTTCAATCGATATTCGGCACGACTGGTAAACATTCGATATGGCTCGGGCGCGCCGCGCGAAATCAAATCGTCAATCATCACACCAATATAAGCATCTGCTCTATCCAGAACGAAGGGGGTGTACTCCGTTTCACGTGAAATTTTTTGTGCCTCGGCCAAAAGAGCGGCATTAATTCCAGCCATCAATCCTTGAGCCGCCGCCTCTTCATACCCTGTCGTTCCATTAATTTGTCCCGCCAAAAACAACCTTGGCGCAGTTTTAGATTCAAGGGCAGGGGTTAAATCGCGTGGATCACAGAAATCATATTCAATCGCATATCCATATTGGAAAACATTCACATTTTCTAATCCGACAATAGAACGGATAAGCGCATCCTGCACATCAATCGGCAAAGATGTCGAAATCCCATTCGGATAGACCGTTGGGTCATCCAATCCCTCTGGCTCAAGGAAAATTTGATGCCGCTCTTTATCGGCAAATCGCATAATCTTATCTTCAATTGACGGGCAATATCTCGGCCCCCGCGACGTAATTTGCCCTGAATACATGGGGGCGCGGGAAATATTATCGCGAATAATCTGGTGCGTTTTCTCAGACGTATACGTCATATAACAGGGAATTTGTGGAACCGTAATTTCGGTGTTCAAAAATGAAAACGGGCGAGGTGGCGTATCGCCTTTTTGTTCTTCCAATATTGACCAATTAATGGTGCGCCCATCAAGACGCGCAGGCGTCCCTGTTTTTAAACGCCCCAATGGTAATTTTAACTGTTCCAAAGATAGCGCCAATCCAACGGACGGAGCTTCGCCAACACGCCCCGCAGGGGTTTGTGTTTCGCCTTGATGGATAATTCCGCGCAAGAATGTCCCAGTTGTTAAAACAATGGCTCCAGCAGTAAGGGCAGTTCCATCCGCCAAGACAATACCGCTAATACTTTGATTTTCATCAATAATAAGGGATTCTGCGCCCTGTGAAACAATGGTCAAATTCGGTGTATTGGAAAGTTCCGCTTGCATCGCCAAGCGATAAAGTTTCCGGTCAGCCTGCGCACGCGGCCCCTGAACTGCGGGGCCTTTAGATGCATTTAGCATACGAAACTGAATACCGGCCTTATCAATAACCCGCGCCATAACACCATCCAGCGCATCAATCTCGCGCACCAAATGGCCCTTACCCAACCCGCCGATAGCAGGATTACAAGACATTGCGCCAATTGTATCAAATTTATGGGTGACCAACGCCGTCTTCGCGCCCATACGAGCAGCAGCAGCAGCAGCCTCGCATCCTGCGTGCCCACCGCCAATAACAACGACATCATATTCTGATTGGTGAAGAGTTTTGGTCATACCCACTTTGCCCTAAAATTATCCACACCTTTTACAGGAGAATGGGGATAAAGTGCAAACAAAAACAATCTGGAATTTAGAGAGAGTTTATCGCATCACGATAGACTTTTTCATAGCCTTCGATCATGGCACTGGTCTGAAATACCTGTGCGCGCGCCCGACAATCAGGGCGCGACAAACGTGATGCAGCAACAATCCCGCGCGCCAACGCCTGAACAGTTGCGTCATCATCGCCTTTTGAAACCAAAACACCTGTTTTTTCATCAACAATTTCAGGGGCGGCCCCCGCCGCAAACCCAACAACTGGGGTGCCGCACGCCAAAGACTCAACAAAAATATATCCGAAAGGTTCATCAATCATCGGGGTATGAAGCATAACCGAAGCCGCACCAATTTTTTGTGACAAGGCGGCATGGTCAAGAAGGCCATGATACTGGACACGAGAATCCGCCAACAACGGAGCAATTTGAGCATCAAAATAAGCCTGATCATCAATGCCGCCGTAAATATCAAGCGCAACACCCGCTTGAATGGCGGCACGGATAGCAATATGCGGAGCCTTAACGCGCGTAATTCGTCCAAACCAAATTGCGGTATTTGGAATGGCCGTATCAGAAAATGCCCAATCTGCCGTATGAATTCCATTATGAACCACAACAGAGGGTGTCAATTTTGACCAAATTCCTGAAATAAACTGTGAAATCGCAATAAAACGGCAATTGGAATATGTCGCGGCGCGCGCAACACCTTTATACATTTCACGAAACATAACGGTATGAAGAACAGTCACAAACGGGATTCCACATTTTCGGGCATCTACCAAAGGTTCTGTGCAATGGCATTATTATGAACGACATCAAATCCACCATTCCGAATATGAGCAATCGCGCGTGCATAGGCCCTGTTAGACGCGATATTACGAATATGCCGATAAAATTTTGCTTTTATCGTTTTGCCATCAGCCGCCTGATAATTCTTGTTCTTAAAAAGAGCGGTCGGGACAATCGGAACAATAGGCAACTCAGGGTCACTATCTCCACTGGCATAAATCGTCACATCGTGCCCTCGGCTGATAAGCTCCTTAGCAACTTGCCATGTATGCGCCTCCAACCCTCCATGAAAGGGACGGGAAATAGGATGGTTAATCGCCGCAATCATTGCAATTTTCATGAAGATTTCCCTTTATTAGCTTTTCATTCCCGCTTTCCATGTACGCAAATCCTCTCGAAAGAAGAAATAGGACAACACAGAAAACACCAAGAATCCTAAACAGATATCCGCGCCCATCATGATCCCTGCCGAATAATTCAAATCAAAATACGGCGCGAAATACCGCAGCAGAACCAAAACATCAAACATAACAAGCCCTGGAATAGCGTATTTCAGCATCGGCATAAATTGTTGGGAAACAGACAATCCCAACACCGATTTGATAAGACTAATCCCTTTTGGCAATGATACAAAAAATCTAAAAAGATGGGCAGCGCCCATCACCCATGCACCAACAGAACCGAACACAAACATAATCAGGATCGTCAACGCAATGCTAACAATATCCAGAATCAATGTTTTTCCAGGATGTCCCGAAGCATTCAAGGCAATATAGGCAGGAATACGATAAGAACTGAACAAAGCCGCCAATGTAAATAATTGAATGAGCGGGATCGTATCGACCCACTTCTGTCCAAAAATACCCGTAATCAAATACGGGGTGACTTCGTACAGCCCCAAAAACAAAGGGGTTACAAAGAAAGAAATAATACCAGTAATTTTGACAAACTGAACGGCCATTTCTTGTTGATTGTGTTGATATCGGGACAACAAAGGAAGAAGATAACTATATAACCCAGACGATATGGCGCTTCGTGGCAACTCAACAATTCGCCATGCAAAACCAACCACACCGGCCATAGACGCGCCGCCCACAATCCCTGCTGATAATGGTGTCACGCGCACCAACAAATCCCACAACAATCTTTGGGACGCAATCAATGACCCAAACGATAAATTTTTGCGCAACAGAGGAAGACAAATATCAAACCCTGGAACAGACCGAACCGCCGCAACCAAAATCACACATTGCAGCAATATTCCCGTCACACTTTGAACAATAATACTCCACGGCCCAAGATTTGCAAAAATGCAAACCAACCCAAGCAAAGAGCCACCTATACGGCCTAGCAAAACACGAAAAGCAAGGATTTTAAAATGACCAGAGCGCCGCAATTGCGCAACATAGGTTGTCATCACATTTGTGGCAAGAATCTCAAGGGATGCAAACATCGCCAATGGAAAAATATGGCTTCCACTCTCTTTTGCCCAGAACCAGAACCCCAACGCAGTCGCGGCCATCACGCCCAGAGAAACAAAAATCCCAACCCAGAAACTGGTATCAAGATCACGCTCGTCCAATTCTTTTTTCTGAACAAGAACATCTTCAAAAAATGCAGAAATAAGACCCGCCAAAAACTGGGTGATGGATAATATCATCACCGCAACCCCCATTTCGGCTGTTGTCAAAAACTTGGCATAGACAAAGAAAACGGCCACCGACAACAGTGACGCGCCCAATTTCTCTATAAAAACCCAAATCAAACCAAAATGCATAAATCCACAAGACTCTCTGTAAAGGAAGCTTGGCGCTGTTATATCCCGCTTTCCTTTAATTTTTCAATTGTTTTTAGGGGGCTTCTGTCGCCTCAACAATAAATAACACGCGCCAGAACCCCCATGATGGGGGCGCGCCACGCTTCGCTGTAAAATATGGCCTTTTAAATCATCTGCGTCACACCACATCGGAAGGTTTTTGCGAATAAGACCTTCGCCGCCGACACCCTTACCCGTAACCACCAGTAAAAATCTTGAACCAGACCGAATATGCTCCATCACAAAACGAACAAAGCGGCGATGCGCTTGTTCTAATGTAAGTCCGTGCAAATCAAGGGTGCCATCCAAAGGCAAATCCCCTCGCTCAAATCGCTTTTTCAGGCCGGAATCCAGCTGAAATGAAGACTTATCAGGGGCGCGCGATGGGCGGTTGGTTTCAAGGGCAATGATACCAATCAGGGGAATATCCCCCTTTGATTTTGACCTTGGATGAACAGAAACGGGCGGGGTTTCAGGAATGGGGGGCGATTTCTGATGAATTCGTTTTACATCTGATGTGGCTGCGCGCCACAAGGCGCACTCCTCATCTTTCAATGATTTGGGTTTGATGCGGGGTGGGGGCTTTTTTTCTGGCATAATAGGCATTAGAATAGGGGGGAATATCTCCAAAATGCAAGGATTGGATAAAAATGGGTCAAATTAAGAAACTGGTTTTGGCGACTATCGCGGCAACGTCTTTATTGTGCGCGACATCCATCCCAACACGCGCAGATACCGTGCCTTACGACCGCCAGCTTATTTTGACAAAAGCATCAACAACAGACGATGTTGGCGTCGCCTTTTTAAAAATGGCGAATAATTTTCCTGATTTTAATGTGGTGGTTGAAAACTCCGCCACATATAAAAAACTCGATCCTCTTGCCCAAAAGGACTACAAAACAAAAGAGGTGGCAAAGCTACAGGCCTCTTTTCTTGAATTTTCTCCCAAAAAAACCCCGCTTGTTATTCGGGTGGGGGTAAAGGCTCTATATAATCGCGCCAAAGACGGAACAGCTACGCTTGATATTGTGCCCCCCTCCCAAGGCCAGCTCTATTTCCCGTTCTATTTTGCCAATTACCCGATTGCGATGATTATCGACGGGATAGAGTTGTTCCAACATATCGACCTAACAAAAGAGGAAGCGGCTATCGTCTACGGCACGCTTGGGCTAGATGGTGCAGCAACACTTCTTTTACAAGTCTACCCCGTTGCGGCCGATGATAAAAACCACGTCATGCTTGATAAAATTCCACAATATCCGCTCCTCTCGGAAATCGGCTATATCGGGCTTATCAACACGCGGGCAGAACAAATCTGGGCATGGGGCTCACCCAAATATAAAAAAGGTAGAACCAAACTCCCAACGGACGGGACGGGAAACGCTTTCATTAATCTCGCGCCCGACCCTAAGAAATAAAGCCACATAAGGTATATGGAACAATGTCCAGTCCGCCAACACGATTTGACCCTATCATTCAGGCTGTGGCACGACGGGCAGAAACAATCTATTCTAAAATGGGCATTCGCCGCGATGAAAGTGAAGATTTAGGAAGAAAGAAAAAAGGCTCTGGCGAAGACGAAGCGAGCGCAATCCCATGGGAAGACACAACCGAAGTTTCAATTGTGGCTTTACGCGGATTTTTAGAAGATTTATTAGGGCTTAACCATGCCCCGATAATTGGGGAGAGAGATGTTTCGGCCATTCCCCCGCCACCCCCAACACCACCAGAGCACGCCGTAAATCCGGGCGCAGCCAGAGCTGCCAATGCTTACCAATCTATGGGGCGTATTGTCCATGACCGAAATGTCGAACAACCCGCCCAACCCTTACCACCACCACCGCCATCCTCCGATCGCCCAACATCGGAACCCCGTCTGGGTGATGATTTCAGCGATAATGACAAGGAACAGCTACGCGGCTACATTAACGCGATGACAGAATTGGAACATCAGGGCGTTGAAATGCTCACCCTACGCAGAAGCCTGACCTTTTTAGAAAGCATTCATCAAGCCATCAAAGATGCAAAATAGAAAAACTTTATATAAAACAAAGATAAACATTGCATTTTAATAAGAAAATCATTACCATAACCTAAATT
>CAZVSN010000011.1:13590-34102 GCA_964629455.1 uncultured Micavibrio sp.
CGTTCCAATTCGCTATCGCGGAACACCAGCGATGGCGCCATAATTTCACTGCATTCTTCTAAAATCTGGCGCAAATGCGCCTCATTCACAGGGTCAGGAATATGACGGAATTCCGTGCTGTAACAAAGCGTCCGCGCCATTGCAGCCAAATACGACCCGCCCTCTGGCAATCGTGAAATCGCCAAAACATCATCGCCTGTCAGCATTGTAATTCCGCAAACATCAGCAACTGATCGTTGCAAGCGCGTATCCATTTCATCAAGGGTTCGGTTATCACACTCTGCCAAAAGATGGTCGCATCCCATCCATGTAAGAAAGGTTTGAGCCAATCCATTCGGGAAAACATCCCCATCCCAGAAATGCCCCGCCGCCAAAGCAACATCACCCAAATTCCCAGCAATCAGGTTGCGCCAAAGTGCAGCAAATCCGATATCACGCAAATCCCACATCATTCGCAGGGTCATCACATCCATATCGGCGCGACGCACACGTTCAAAGAAAATCTGATCATCTGCGGTCAAATCATTCCGTGCGCGAACCCCATTCATATCCTGCCATATCATGCGCAAACCCCGCGCCAAATTGGTCAAAAACTGAAGGCGATCATGATAAGATTTAGACAGCATTGCGGTTGAAGGCGTGCCACGCGGCAAAATCAAAATCCGCAATTGTGGATCAATAATCGGGTGTCCATCGGCGATATCATCAACCTCAAGCGCCCAATCTTCAAAGCGCGCATCAAAAGCAATAGAACGCCCAAGGCCAGACCTGCACAAAATCGACAGCCCCCACAACAGCGCATCTTCATCTGTTGCAAAATGACTAGAAGATAAAACTTCATCAGGGGCAATATCATCCGCATCTTGTGCTTGCTGTTGAACAAGGCGCAACAAATCTTCAAGGGCATAAGCATCGCCATCTTCGAACAAATCATCACAATTCCCGAAATCATCGTCATACCGATCATCAAACAGGAAATCATCGCCGAGGGTTTCATTAAAACTATGCATATGCACCAGCACCAAAGAAATATAAAAATAAAAGGTCAGAACAACCAAAAAGAGGGATAGAAAGACGGGATAAAGAAACGAAGCGAATCACCCCATCATTCTATATACCTCCACTCTGCCTGATAAGTGTTAACAACATCTTGTGATGGTTGTCGTAACCCTTATATTTTTTCTGAAATATAAACAAATCCATCGGTTGCTTCAGCACGCAAAACAGCAACATGGGTCGTTTGATTTTGCCCATCGCCCCCAATTGCAAAATCATAATATAACCCAGCTGGAAAATAGTGATCAGCCGTTGTCGCCGTAACCGATCCAGATCCAAATTTTACATACACAGCAACGCTGGCATAGAGAGATACAATTTGCGTTTCTACATCAAACGCATTGGTGTTTCGCGCAGATGTCGACGACACGGCAACAATATGCGATCCGCCATCACGAAGACGAAGAGCGGGGATAGGGTTATTATTATCATCGGTTGGAAGAAGTGTTGGCATTTCAATATCCTTTTAATGAGGGGTTAAAAACAACAAAAATCCCCGTAGGCCAGCGCCGCACGGGGATATCTGATTAAGTCAAACAGGAAAAAACACACAAATCAGGTGTGAATGACCCTATATATGTTCTATTTTTGTTCTCTTGTCAATAAAATTGTTCCGTTTTTGTTCTTTTTTATTTATTCCCGCCCAGAAGACAGCATTAAGAAGCGCTGTAATGTATCGAGATCGCCAAACAAAGCTTTCATTCTGCGCTCTTGATCGGGGGCAGAACCGTAAATATCAGACAAATACATGACATCTTTGACCTTTTCTTCAACAAAAGAGGCCTCCAGAATTTGTGACGGTGAAAAATCGCCCGCAACAAACGCCAAGGCCATAACCAACGACCCCGCGCCCAATGTTGCAAGATACATCGCCATAAATTCTTCATCCGTCATGGCTGTTACAAAATTTAAAATCTTTTGGTGAAGGGCGGGCGACTGAGTTAGTGGGCTTAATCCTGTCGTAACCTGAAGAGATTCATGAAAGGTTTCGGCAACCCAATCAACAAACGGGTTCCAATGAAGCTCCTGAGCGGCCTTATAAACCTCTGGCTCATCTGCACGATAGCAAACCAAATCTGTGTCTAGATACCCCAAAGCTTCATTCATCAACACAGGGCGCTGGGGTAAAACGCGATCAATCAATGTCATCGCCATTTGCGAAAGGGGCATGGTATCAGGAAGAATAATATCACCCTGCGACCTCCATTCATCTGCAACGGCTTCGGCAAGCGGCATTGCGCGAATTTCCAACTGATTACGCGCCGGGGTCTGCACAGGTTTCCCGTTCAATAGCAGGGTATAAGAACCATTTGATAGTGGCCCTAAATCAACCGTTTGATAAAACTTTTTCATTTGACCAACATTTCGCAAACCGCCTGAAAATCATCAGGGGTTTTGATTTTGGATAGATCGGCAAGAATGTCGTGAAAGAAAGCGCTGGACGCAATGACTTTATCAGATGACGAGCATGATTTCTTTCCCGTTTTTGTTGCAGCCGATAGCGCAATATTTTTAACCGTGCCGCCCGTTGCAACATACGGCGAGAAAACACCAGAAACCATCACGGAACCAAGCGTCATGGTAAATGGATTATCATCCATAAATGCATAATTTGGAACGTTTCCGCCCGTTGCAACCATATCAAACTGGCCCTGCAATGGGGACGATCCGTACTGACCATGAAAAGCAAATTGGCCTTTTCCTGACTTATTATCTTTGGACAAAGCGGCGCCCTCAATAAACAAATTCAAAGGAAGATATATGCCTTGGTCAACATGAACATTCTTTAACGTGAATTTTTCAATCTTGCGCGTTTTAAACAAAACATCAGACAGACCAAATCCAATATCGACATCTTCCGCCACTATTTTTTCGCCTGTTGTGCGGTTAATTTCCAGATTGGACACAACAATAGTTAAATGGGGAAACAAATTAAACGTCTTTAATGTTCCAAACTTTGTATTTCCTTGAAAAATCCCTGAAAACGCCTGCTCCAAGCCACGTTTTTGCGTATCGCCCGTACCCGAAAGAATATTCAGGGCAAACAACCCAAACGCAATGACTGTCACAACAACAAGCAATAGGCGAAAAATCCATTTTTTCATCTTAAATTCCCTTATTTATCTTTCTTCTTTTTATCATCAAACGGATCGCCGTCATAGGCTGTATTAAATCCGAATGTTGCAAAGGTCTGCTTTAAATCATCGGGCAAAGGCGCGCGAATATCCAGCAATTCATCGGTTTTGGGGTGACGAAATATCAATCGTGCCGCATGCAGGTGAAGCCGTCCCGATAAATTATAATCATTCAATATATCGGTTAAACCGCCATATTTCTCGTCCCCAATAATCGGGCAACCCAACCCATCTGCGGTATGCACCCGAATTTGGTGCATTCGCCCCGTGCGCGGCCAGAATGCAACAAAGGCAGCATCACCATTTTTGCTGCGCTCAATTACACGATATGTTGTACGGGATTCTTTTCCATTTTCATTATCAATGACCATCGCCTCTTTGCGCGAACCCTCACCCTTTATCAGGGCACCTTCGATGTCGCCCTTATCTTCTTTGGGGGCGGGCGACACAACCGCCCAATAAATCTTTTTAATATCGCGTCCTGCAAATAAATCACCAAGGGCAGAGGTAACGGCCAATGACCGCCCACACACCAAAACCCCCGATGTATCGCGGTCCAAACGGTGGATAAGGCGCGGCTGCACCCCTTTTAAATTACGGAGTGTCGCAAGCATTCCATCCAGATGGCGCGTAATATTCGGCCCCCCCTGTACAGGCAAACCATAGGGCTTATCAAGCACCAAAACATGCCCGTCATCATAAAGGGTGATGCCTTCCAGATATTCTTTATCACCCGATTTAGGGGTAAAGGTGATTTTGCCTGTTTTTTCTTCGGCGGGTGGAATGCGAATTTCTTGGCCGGCCTCAAGCCGCGTATCGGTTTTGGCGCGCTTCCCATCAATCCGCACCTGTCCCGTCCGCACCATTTTTTGAAGCAATGCATAAGGCGTTTTGGGTAAGGTTTTTTTCAGCCACCGGTCTAACCGTTGTCCATCATCATCTTCTTTAACTGTAAAATGGCGAATTTCATTGCTCATCCTGCCACCGCCCGCATCAAAAACAGACCCAGAAATGCTGCAATGATTGACAACACAACAGACCCAAAAACATAAAGGGCAGCATTCACAATTTGCCCGCGCTCAACCAATAAAATCGTATCCAATGAAAACGCTGAAAACGTTGTAAATCCGCCCAATACACCGACCACAACAAATAAACGGACCTCCTGCGACCATGCGGTCATCAACGCCAATAATCCGGTGATAATCCCGATACACAACGACCCGATAATATTAATCGCAAATGTGCCCCATGGGAAATCTGCGCCCATAACACGCATGGACATTAACCCCGCGCCATGGCGCAGCATCGCACCTATCGCACCACCAAGTCCTACCAATAAAAAATGGAATGTCATTCTTCGATTATCCTACCCTAAATCCCGCAAAATATTATCTGCCATATTGATACACGCATTTTGGAATGCGGCAAAATCCTGTCCGTCATTATACATCTCATAAAAATGCGGGGTCAACGCACGATAATCTGCCTCTAATTCCGCCAGTTTGCGGGCGCGATCATCCAAATAAGTCATGGGCGTATGCCGCCCCTCACTAATCGCGCGGCTGTCCACCCGCTTCTGCGCATCATCTATGTCGGTCTTTATCGACACCAAAATAATGCGATACCCAACACTTTGCGCCCGCCGCAAAATATCAATATGGGTTGCGGCCGACCCGCCATTATCAAACAAAATATTGCTGCGCGCAGCAATCAATTCATCCAACATTTTATAGCCAGCTTCGCGGGCGGGTAATTCACACGCGGCAAATGCCGCAATTTTATCAGGGTTATTTTGATACGCGGGCAAGGATTGCATGACCTGATCAAATCCCAACAAAAATGGCTTTAGCTCATGCGTCCATTGCGCCATCAAACCATTGAGAAACGTGGTCTTCCCTGCCCCCGGAATGCCCAGCATATGTAATAAAATAGGCTTATCAAACATCAAAAGAATTTTTCCATTTGGATATCACACGCAACATTCTGGGGTCGTTCTGCTGTTGTAATAAATGTTGAGCTTCCTCAAAATTACACCACCGCAAATCTGTTGATTCATCGCTGATGGTAAAATTTTCGGTGGCTGATCGAAACAAGAAAACAAGATCAAAATGATAATGCGCAGGCTCTTGTTTCTTTGCATTTGCGGCAATCGAATGAATATCCACATCAAAAATATCGCGCGTTACAAATGTGATATGTTCCTCAGCAATCCCAGATTCTTCAAAGGCTTCGCGCAGCGCAACAGCACGGACATCTTCATCCCCGTCGGCATGCCCACCAAATGTTATCCAAGAATTATAAATGGCATGGCGGTTGAGCAAAACCTTATCGCCGGCCCGATTAATCAATAGGCTAGAGCCCGTCACATGCCCCGGATTAAAATCATGTCGCCAAAAACAATCGGGGTTATTTTGCAGCAATTGAATCATCGGAGCGATATGCTGCATCTCTGCCGCTTCGCCCTGATAAAGCTTTAATTCTTCAATCAATTTATCGCGTGTCATTTATTTTTCTCCGCTCGCAATTTATCCCAATACGCCAAACGCTTATTGATTTCCCGCTCAAACCCGCGCTCTGGCGGAGCATAGAACACCGTGCGCGGCATATCATCGGGGAAATAATTCTGCCCTGAAAACCCATCTTCGGTGTCATGGTCATATTGATATCCCGCGCCATACCCTTCGGATTTCATCAATTTTGTTGGTGCGTTCAAAATATGTTTGGGGGGCATCAACGACCCCGTTTTCTGTGCCGCCGCCCGCGCCGCTTTATACGCAACATAATTGGCATTTGATTTAGGGGCGGTCGCTAAATAAATCAGAGCTTGGGATAACGCTAGCTCGCCCTCTGGTGACCCTAACCGTTCATAGGTATCTGCCGCCGCAAGACATTGGGTGAGCGCCATTGGGTCAGCCAACCCAATATCCTCAACTGCCATCCGCACCATGCGCCGCGCCAGATAGCGCGGGCTTTCCCCACCATCCAACATTCGCGCAAACCAGTATAACGCAGCATTAACATCTGACCCGCGTACCGATTTATGCAGGGCAGAAATCAGATTATAATGCGCATCATCTCCCTTATCGTATAACGGCGCGCGTTTTTGCACCAACCCGAACAAGGCCTGTGTGTCCAATGTTTTGCCCGAAGGCGTCTGCATATAAATTTGTTCAATCAATGTCAGAAAATATCGCCCATCCCCGTCGGCCAAGGCTTTCAAAGATTCCCGCGCCTCAGGCATAAGGGGCAGTGGTGCAGCAAAATGGGATTCTGCCCTCTCCATCAACAACCCCAGCGCCGCATCATCCAAACGTTTTAAAACCAAAACCTGACATCGTGACAAAAGGGCGGCATTCAGTTCAAACGATGGGTTTTCGGTGGTTGCCCCAATCAATATAATCGTGCCATCTTCGACAACAGGCAGAAACGCATCTTGCTGCGCCTTATTAAATCGATGAATTTCATCAACAAACAACAGGGTCGATTTGCCCTGTGATTTGCGAAATTTGGCTCCATCAAAAACTTTCTTCAAATCGGCAACGCCAGAGAAAATGGCAGATATTTGCTCAAAATGTAAATCCGTATGCTGCGCCATTAATCGTGCTAATGTTGTTTTCCCGCATCCAGGTGGCCCCCAGAATATAAGGGATGCCATCCGTCCAGCATCCACCATACGACGAAGCGGAGAGCCCTCGGCAACCAAATGATCCTGCCCCACAACCTCTGCAATAGATTGTGGGCGCAATAAATCTGCCAAAGGACGATAGGTATCGTCTGTGGCAACAGGGGCAGAGTTTTGAAATAAATCAGGCATAAACGGCACTTTAACGGCAAAGTTTCTGTTGTGCTATGGGTAAAACTGGAAAAACATGCTATAAATCTATCAAATTTTTTACATGTCAAATTTTACATGGACAGATCATCATGACAGAAACCACCGCCAATTCTCAATCCTCTCTAGAATCCGCAAACCGCAGCCGTGTGAATTTTTCAGGCCACGGTCACGCCAAAGGGGCGGCAGGGTATATTGATCCCAATGACCAAAGTGTAAACGTTGATTTTCTAGGTCGTCGTGACGACAGTCTTTCGGTGAGCCCCCCCGCAGAAGGGTTTGGGGATGTCCGTATCGCGGCCGCATGGGATAATCAAAGCGTTGCAGATACATCATTTCTCGGGAAACTCTTTAAAAAAACCAAAACAGCCGACATCGACCTTGATTTGGGTATTCTTTACGAATTACAGGATGGAAACAAAGGCGCTATTCAGGCCTTTGGGGACGATGGCACAATGGGGCATTATAACACCGCGCCCTACCTATCTCTCTCGGGGGATGAACGAACAGGAAACAGTGCTGATGATGACGAATTTATCCATGTAAATGGCAAAGAATGGCCCAAATTCAAACGCCTGCTGATTTACGTCTATATCTATCGCGGAGCATTAGACTGGGCACAGGTCAAACCGCAAATTCATATCCGCATTCCTGGACAAAAACCCATGATTGTTACCCTATCAAGCCACCATAAAGGCCTTGGCTTATGCGCGATTGCGGGCATCGACAATATCCGCAATGGCATGAAAATTAAGAATTTTACCGAATATTTCCCAGGTCATGCCGAAATGGACAGGGCTTTCGGGTTTGGCTTAGAATGGACAGGCGGCGAGAAGTAGTAACCCAATATTAAGGACTTTCCGATAAAACTATACCGTGGCAAACTATGCCCATCGATATTTTTTCTTTTCTTCGGCTTGAAGGACAATCCAAATGAGTGACGTCAAAATTACAACCACAGCACAAATCGTTGTCAATCCTGAGGACGGCAAATCTGTATTCCAATTAAAACGTGGGGAACAGGCCAATTTAACACGTCTTGACCCAAGTTTGCGCCATATGATGGTTGGAATAGGATGGGATGTTGTCGGGTTTGAAAGTGATGCGCCTGATTTGGATGTCAGTATTTTTCTTTTAGACAAAAACGAAAAAACCCGCGTTGACGAAGATTTTGTTTTCTACAATAATTTAAAAACACCAGATGGCAGCGTTGAACATATGGGTGACAACCGCACAGGTGCGGGTGATGGCGATGATGAAAATATTCGCATCAATCTAGAAGTTCTGCCTTATGAAGTTTTCCGCGTAGCCTTTACCATCTCGATTTACGAAGCAGAATTAAGAAACCAAACTTTCCGGGGCGTGCGAAATGTATTTTTGCGGATCGTCAATGATGAAACAGGAATTGAATTAATGCGATTCAATCTGGATGCAGAATTTGCAGAACTGCCAAACGCAACTGCCGTTACGGTGGGGCATTTGGAACGATCGGGGCCAAACTGGTTCTTCGAAGGAACGGGCGCTCTCACCGCAGGTGGATTAAAAGAAATTGCCACCAATTACGGCATTTTGATTGCCCATTAACGGATTACTGACCAAACGTATCATCCAAAACAGGCATATCTTCAATCATCAATTGTTCATTGGACAATTGAACAAGCCCGTCTTTCTCAACACGAATATCGGCAGAAAACAAAGAATCACGGAACATCATCTGGGCATGCAAATTAAACCCTTCATCAGGCGTATCTCCTGATATATGGGCAACTGGCATAATCAGTTTACCGATTGATTTCCGCGCAGCAGGGGGCGGTTCTTCACGCCATGCAATATCGTCAACGCTTTCAACAATCAAGAAACGCCCATGACGACCACGGACAAAATTGAAAAAGAACCGCACATAATCATGAACAGTATCTTCATTCAAATAAATCGGGGCCAATTTATTCAATTCATAAATCGGGGCATTGGTAAAATCGAGAACAATAACTTTGTCCTTTTTAACCAATACAAATCTTCGCAAGGCAGGATTCTGTGTATGATCTGCCATATCATAAAATTTATATCCTGGATAAAAATCCAAGGTACGCGACATCACAACCGTGTTATCAGGGTTAAAGGAAATTCCATCAAAATGAGGCGTTGTTTTCGACAGAACATCAACAACTTCTTCGGTTTTCAATTTAATATATGTATCTTGAAACATTGCTCTTTATCTCTATTTATCTCTTGATGGCACTTTACAGTTTTCTGTTGCTTCTGGCAAAGGGCTTTTATAATCACTTTCAAAACGCCCCGTCATGGACAGTTTTGTGGATAACCACTGTAATACCCAGTGACCTATTTGGTGCATAGTTATACCCACATTTTATTTTCAGGGAAATAAACCACTTAACCACCGTGGATAATTAAAACCCGTTTTAAACCAGAATGGGGATAATCATCAATTTCCCTTATAAACATTGACTATGTCTGTCCGTATCGATTGTGGATAGGACGCGGGATAAGTTTTATCCCCGATTCTCATGCCCCCTACTACTTACTACATCCTTCTATAAATATATCTTTTTTATTAGATGGGTTTCTGGTTTGATACCAACATGAAAAAATTTATCGATACATTAAACGGGAAAATATCTGAAATTCCACCTATCTGGTTAATGCGCCAAGCAGGTCGATATTTGCCTGAATATTTAAAAACACGCGCCGAAGCAGGATCATTTCTTGATTTGTGTTATAACCCAAAATTGGCAACAGAAGTAACACTTCAACCTATTCGCCGTTTTGGATTTGATGCGTCGATTTTATTCTCTGATATATTGGTTATCCCTCATGCGTTGGGACAAGAACTATCTTTTGCTGAAAACCATGGACCCATTTTGGGTGATATCCCAAAGGCGCTCAACTTCAATGAATCCGTGTTTCACGTGAATCTTTCTCCAGTGTATGAAACGGTATCGATGATCCGTGAAAATTTACAAAAAGAAGGGTTTTCAAATACAGCTTTAATTGGATTTTCAGGAGCCCCATGGACACTTGCTTGCTACATGATTGATCGTAAAGGATCAAAAGATTTTGCACAAACCCGCATAATGGCTTTAGGAAACGCTGAAGAATTTTCTGCATTAATCGATATTTTGGTAACGGCAATTAGTTCATATCTCATCAAACAAATTGAACACGGCGCCGAAGTTGTTCAGATTTTTGACTCTTGGGCCGGCGTTCTCCCTCCAGAAGAATTTAAAAAATGGGTGATTGAACCAACGGCGCGAATTGTTAAATCCATTAAAACAAAATACCCGACTATTCCTGTTATTGGCTTTCCCAAAGGGGCAGGCTTGCTTTACCCCGATTATATTCGGGAAACAGGCATAACAGCGATTGGAATTGATACCCAAATGCCTGTTAAATGGGTTTCAGAAAACCTGCAATCCCTCGCCCCCGTTCAAGGAAATCTCGATCCTTTTACCCTTGTGGCGGGCGGAACCGCTCTTGATCAAGGGATTGATGCGATTTCTAAAGCGTGGCAAGGAAAGCCGTATATTTTCAATTTGGGTCATGGCATTGATAAATCAACACCGATATCCCATGTCACACATTTGATAAATCGTGTAAGGAAGCAAAATTGATGACGCAAAAAACAGCAGTCATTTTGTTTAATTTGGGTGGGCCAGATAAGCAAACAAGCATTCGTCCATTTTTGATTAATTTCTTTATGGACAAAAACATCATTCGCGCCCCCTATCCAGTTCGATTTTTATTATCGCGCTACATTGCTTTTAAACGCTCTCGGAATGAAGCGGGAACCAGCTATGGAATGCTTGGCGGAAAATCACCCCTGCTTGACAATACAAGGGCACAAGCAGATGCATTACAGGCAAAACTTGGCGATGCCTTCAAAGTTTTTGTTTGTATGCGCTATTGGCACCCGATGGCCGATGAAGTGACACAACAGGTTAAAAAATATAATCCGGATAAAATCATTTTACTGCCGCTTTATCCGCAATATTCAACAACAACAACACGGTCATCGTTACAAGATTGGATGAATGCCTGTAAAAAGAATAGTCTAGAAAAACCAACAAATCTGGTGTGTTGCTACCCGTTTGATGGCGGTTTTATCAAAGCATCCGCCGATTTGGTTACTAAGGCTTATCTTGAATTTAAAACCAAACATGGGCAATCACCGCGTGTTTTATTTTCCGCCCACGGCTTGCCTGAAAAGATTATTGCCGAAGGAGATTCCTATCAATGGGCGTGCGAAGAAAGCGCAAAGAAAATTGCAACAGCAACAGGAATTGAAAATCTTGATTGGATGGTATGTTACCAAAGCCGTGTTGGCCCTCTGAAATGGATTGGCCCAAGCACAGAGCTTGCCCTTCATCAAGCAGCAACCGATAAAGTTCCAGTTCTGATATACCCACACGCATTCGTTAGCGAACATGTTGAAACATTGGTTGAAATAGAAGAAGAGTATCGGCATCTAGCAAAAGAAATTGGTATCCCTGCCTTTGGTCGCGTACCCACTGTATCAACGCACCCAGATTTTATAAATGGGTTGGCTGAATTGGTTTCGAATCAAATTCAGCTTGATGGATATCCAAATACGGCAATGAAGCGTGTTTGCCCCATGCAATTTTCACAATGCTGCCAGAACGAATTTGCACAAATTAGTTTTTTTGGTGGAAAATCAGAATAAATCAATCAAATTTGATTCTATTATGAAATTATATTTCGCTCTGCAGCATAGTTGCCCCTTTGACGCTATACTTGGGAAGCCTCATACTGAAAGAAGATAATGTTTTCTTTAAAGGGGGAAACCATGCCACAAGTTGCTAGAGCTGCGTTAACTATATTCGGTTTGGTCGTTGTCTGGGCGGGCGTTTTAATCTACGCCGTATAACCTGATCAGAAATTAAAGGATGCATACAAAAAGGGGATTCAGATTTGAGTCCCCTTCTGTTTTGATTTAATTTAATATCATTCATCATGAATAAAAATAATGGTGAAAAAATGAAATCTAAATATTGGTTTGTGATTATTTTTGCTCTTTTTATTATAGGCCTTCTTTCTATTGGATATTTTAGAACTGAAGCAAAAACAAATTCTTCGGTAATGACTGGTGGGGATCGGGATGCCCATGGATGTATAGGGTCTGCGGGGTATATCTGGTGCGAATACAAATCTTCATGTGTGCGTCCATGGGAATTATCTGCGTCACAAAAAATCTCTTTAGATGAACAGGCAATTCATGCATATTGCAACCAAAATAAAGAATAACGCCATCGCCCCAAATCTGGATCTTCTATGAAACAACGTATCAAAAATAGTTTTAAGAATAACCCCGCAGCCACCACCAGCATGATGACTGTTGCCATGGTGATTGTCCTTGTCTTTACCAAGTCTGCTGCCTTGTGGGTGAGTGGCTCAGCCGCAGTTTTATCGGCTTTGATAGATTCTTTAAGTGATGTGGGTCTATCTGCAATGACATTAATTTCGGTCAAATGGTCGGCCAAACCCGCGGATGACGATCATCGCCATGGGCATGGCAAGGTCGAAGGAATTGCCGCCCTGTTACAGGCCAGTATGTTGCTGGGTGGCGGTGCGTTCCTGATATTAGAGGCCATGGGTCGATTTATTCACCCCGTGCACATGGAATGGCACCTTTTCACTTTGGCATTGATGGCAGTTTCTGTTTTTCTGTCATTGGTGATTGCCCGTGTTCAAAAAATAGGAGCAGAACATTCCAATTCGCTCGCTGTTGAGGCGGACTCCCTTCACTATGGGGCCGACGTTATCATCAACGGGTCTGTTTTTCTGATTGTATTGGTTGATTATATGGGGATTGCAGGAAGCTGGATTGACCCGCTATGTGCAATTGGTGTTGCTGGTATTATGGCGCGCGCCGCTTATCAAATTGCTATTAAGGCGTTTGGCATGTTGTTAGACAAAGAATTATCGGAAGATATTCGCAGTCGCATTATTGCAAAAATAAAATCCCATCCCGAAGTTTTGGGTTTGCATGATTTGCGAACAACCCAGTCAGGAATGCGCCAATTTATATCATTTGATATCGAATTAGCACCGCAATTATTATTGTCGGACGCTCATGATATCGGGCGCAATATCGAAGACTCTCTTTTATTGGACTTTCCAAACGCAGAAATTATGATTCATATTGATCCTGCTGGTGATACCCGTGATAGCAGGCATCTCAACCATCACGGGCATATTTCAGGGGCTGCAAATGGTTAGATTGGTTGTTGATATCGGTGGAACCTATATGCGCTTGGCTCTTTCTGAAAATGGAGAAAGTTTTGTGAGCGACCCACAAAAAATTAAGACAGATCAATTCCTATCATTTGAAGATTCCCTTCTTCGTTTTGTTCAAACAGAAAAATATAATCAGCAAGATATCGCCTCTATCTCTGTTGCAAAGAGCGGTCAGAATAAATGGGAGGTTGATGAAACAATAGTAACAAAGAGTTTCCCATGCGCACAATTTGCGATCGTCAACGATTTTGAAGCCAATGCAATGGGGTTGGTTCATGTTGCTCCGGATGAGCTTATTCATTTGGGCGGCAAAAAACTTGCACCCGATGCTGTGTTGCCGCGCGCTGTCATCGGGTCTGGCACAGGGCTTGGTCTGGCCTATATTGGCCGCAATGGCGATGTACAGGCCACCCATGGCGGACATATGCGTCCAGCGCTGATATCGCCAGACCAGATAGATTTGTTTACCGATTTACAATATTTCAAAACCGATGGGACAATCCCCATTTATGAGGATGCCTTATCGGGCAACGGTGTTTTGAATATTTATAAAATTCTCTCGGGTCGGCGGCACCTTGATTGCGAATACCATGATACGCATCATATGTTGAGCGAGGGGCGGAACAATCCTTTGGTACAAATGACCTTGAAATATTATCACGAAATATTGGGTCAATTTGCCCATCAGGTTGTGGCCTTTGGTGGGGCATATGGGGGGCTGTTTCTAACGGGCGGCGTAACTGATCGTTTGATGGGGCATGGTTTATTCGACAAAGACAGCTTTTTTGCGGGGTTCTATCAGAAAAATGTCCCCGTTGTTCAGGCGGATGTTCTCTCAACCCCTGTTTTCTGGGTGAAAGATGAATTTATCAGCCTAAAGGGGCTACTTAAACGGTAATGGGTTCTTTTCAAAAACCCCTTTGCACCCGCCCTGTTTCATTGTAAAAGCATAAAGTTATGAACCGAGCTGTAAAAATCCTCGCGGAACGTTGCCCGCCCCTTCAAAGACTTTGCCAAGCCATTGGATCCAGTATTTTGGATACATTGGGTGCGCTGGGTCGTTTGTCGGTTTTTGCGGGACAATCTGTCCGTCATTGTGTCACCCCCCCATTCTTTGGTCGCCATATTCTTCGCCAATTTATGGATATCGGATATTATTCATTGCCTGTGGTCGGCATGACGGCTTTGTTTACGGGGATGGTTCTTGCCTTACAAAGCTATACAGGATTTTCCCGATTTAATGCGGAAGGGGCAATTGCGTCCGTTGTCGTTCTGTCTATTACCCGCGAATTATCGCCTGTTTTGGCGGGATTGATGGTGGCGGGTCGTGTTGGCGCGTCAATCGCCGCAGAAATTGGGACAATGCGCGTAACCGAACAAATCGATGCTCTAACCACTTTGTCTGTAAACCCTATGAAATACCTTGTGGTGCCGCGTGTAATTGCGGGCACAATGATGCTGCCTATTCTTGTTCTGGTGGGTGACATTATCGGTGTGTATGGCGGGTATATTGTCAGTACCCATGTGTTGGGGTTTAGCGCAGGAAGCTATTTGCACCAAACATGGGACGTTCTGGAACAGAATGATGTCGTGTCGGGATTGGTGAAGGCGGCTGCCTTTGGATTTATTGTGGCCTTGATGGGATGCTATCACGGATATAATTCTGGTCGTGGCGCTCAAGGTGTGGGTGCGGCAACAACCAATGCTGTTGTCACGGCCTCCATTCTGATTTTGATATTTAACTATCTTCTGACGCAGGTGTTTTTCTCGTGAGCAATAGCGTTCCCAACAAAATTGAATTGCACAACGTATCAAAGGCCTTTGGAAATAAAAAGGTTCTAGAGGGCGTTGATTTGGCGATCCCAAAAGGGTCATCAATGGTGATTATCGGGGGGTCTGGGACAGGAAAATCTGTCACACTCAAATGCGTCCTCGGATTATTGGAGCCTGATAGCGGCTCTATCCTGATTGATGGTAAAGAGTCTCTCGGGATTGATGCGCAAGATCGTGACGATCTGATGCGGAAATTTGGGATGCTGTTTCAGGGCGGCGCACTGTTTGACTCTCTGCCTGTCTGGCAGAACGTTGCTTTCGGGTTGATTCATGGAAAACACATGGATAAGGCCGAGGCAAAAATCATTGCGATAGAGAAGCTGGAATCTGTTGGTTTAAATAAGGCGGTTGCTGAATTATATCCCGCAGAATTGTCGGGCGGGATGCAGAAACGGGTATCTCTTGCGCGCGCCATTGCAACCAAACCAGAAATTATTTTCTTTGATGAACCGACCACAGGGCTAGACCCGATTATGGCCGACGTTATCAATGATTTGATTGTGAAATGTGTCAAAGAATTGGGCGCAACCGCGTTGACCATTACACATGATATGGCCTCTGCCCGTAAAATTGCCGATCATGTTGCGATGATTTATCAGGGCAAAATCATTTGGACAGGCCCGATCGCCGATCTTGATAATTCAGGGAACCCGTATGTTGATCAATTTATTCATGGTCGTGCGACCGGCCCAATTACAAATTAGATATTAAAAAACCCGCAATCTGCGGGTTTTCTTTAAATCTTATTCGGTTGTCCGCCAATGGATAGGAATGCCTCCAGGTGGTTTGCCGAATGTTTTGGCGGCATTGCCACCACGTTTAACAACCTCGGTAAATCTCACAACTTTACCATTAGGGTATGTCCATCCCGATGATCCAGCTGAGATACAATATTCGCCATCAGCCACACCAAAAATACCTTCGGCAGCGCGCGCAACTTGAACGCGTCCATTGATGTCCAAAATCAAATGTTTGTTTCTAACAGCATCCAAACGCGCTGGATCCATGGAACATTTCATGTTGCCATATCCGTCTGTGTAACACACAACGTCATGTGGGAAATCAGGAACGCAATCACGAACATCTTCGCCAAGGATAGAATAATCACCTTTGACAACTGTTCCAAAAGCCGCAGGGAATATATCGCGTGAACGGAATTGTGACCCATGGGCATCACATTTGATTTGGCGAATTTCAACGGCCGCATCTTTGACGAATGCCAAAGAATGACCGCTATTCACAGCGCAAATTTCAACACCATTCGCAAGTTTGGCATATACGAAACCTTCGCCAGCATTACGGCTGCGTGGTGTTAAATCGTCTTTGCGGGGCGCGGTATTGACAAAGAATTTTTGGCGGACACCCAATTTGCTATTGAGTGCGGTTTGGGCAAGGGCAAAGCCAGTCGCAAATGTATCGAATGCAGGAACAGCAAATGTTTGAATTTCACAATCAACGCCCTGCAATTCATAGTGCAGGCGCTGGGTTACTTCGGCAAACGCCAAATCATGAAGGTCGCCATAATCAGCAATCACATAAACAAGTAAACGGTCAGCAGACGAAGTGGCCATAACGGGTGCTCCTTAGGCTTTGAATGGTAAAAATCTAAAGTTCTGATTGAGGAAATGTGTAACAAGCTTTTCTGTAATAGTCAAAGATTCTTCACGGTCGTCATGCATTAAAACAATATGCGCAGAACTTTCCGATGACAAAAACGGGTCATTATCGATTTTTCGACACAAATCATCTGTGTTTTTATAGGGCCATTTGCCGATATGGCGGGGTGTTGCCATCCAATCCGATGTGGAATAGGTAATCAGGGCATCAATCGCCTGCCCCAATTCGCTTTCGACCCACCATGGAAAGGTCACGTCGGGCGTTGGCAGTTTTTCAAATCCATTATCGCGCAACCAATTCTGCATATCTTGTTTGAGTTGGATTTGGGCTGACGTTGGGGGTTCTTTGTTTTCTAAACGCACGCCATCCCAAAAGAGAGATTGCACAAATGCGCGATATTTTTCAGGCACAGTTTCAAAATCAATCACCCACGCATTTCCACATCCTCTATCCAAATGGGGAAAGCGGAAATATCGTGGCGGTCTTTGAACGCCAGCAATATCATAGGCGTTATCAATCAGGACTTGGGTTTGCGCAATCTGTTGGGATTGGCTCAGGAAACCAATCTCACTGGTTCGTTCATGGGCATAGGAATGATTGGCGATGACCATACCGTTTTGAATGGCGCGCACAATTTTGGCAAAGTTTGTGGCGTCTTCCATGAAGCCGCCCCGCGCAAACAGAAGGGCAGGAATGTTTTTTGAAACCAAAAAATCAACCAGTTTATCGGTATCTTTGGATGGGCTGTCATCAATGGTCAGATAGATGGACTTCATATTTTCAAAATCTCCGATACACGGAAAACATCTTTGTCGCCGCGCCCACATAAATTCATCAGTAAGATTTGATCTTTGTTCATGGTGGGTGCAATTTTCAGGATATGGGCAAAGGCATGCGCGGGCTCTAACGCAGGAATAATCCCTTCATACCGCGATAATTTCTGGAATGCATCTAACGCTTCATCATCGGTGACAGATACATATTCCGCGCGCCCCGTATCATGTAACCATGAATGTTCGGGGCCAATGCCGGGGTAATCCAACCCTGCGGAAATGGAATGACCTTCCTCAATTTGACCATCTTCATTTTGCAATAAATAGGTGCGGTTTCCGTGTAAAACACCAGGGCGGCCGCCTGTTAAACTGGCGGCGTGTTCTTTGGTATCAACCCCATGCCCCCCCGCCTCAACCCCGATTAAACGGACAGATGAATCGTCTATGAAGGGATAGAATAACCCAATCGCATTTGACCCGCCCCCGATGCAGGCAACACATGCGTCAGGCAAACGCCCTTCACGTTCCAGCATTTGTGCTTTTGCTTCTTCGCCGATAATGCTTTGAAAATCACGCACCATCATCGGGTACGGATGTGGTCCTGCGGCTGTGCCGATGATGTAATAAGTATCATGAACATTGGCAACCCAGTAACGGAGCGCTTCATTCATTGCATCTTTTAATGTGCCCGCCCCTGCGGTTACGGCGCGCACCTCTGCTCCCAATAATTTCATACGGAATACATTGGGCTTTTGGCGCTCTATGTCGGTGGCCCCCATAAAAATGGTACACGGCATCCCGAACAGGGCGCAAACGGTTGCGGTGGCAACCCCATGTTGCCCCGCGCCAGTTTCGGCGATGATGCGGGTTTTCCCCATGCGGCGTGCCAGCAAGATTTGACCAATACAGTTATTAATCTTGTGTGATCCGGTATGGTTTAATTCATCACGTTTGAAATAAACCTTTGCGCCCCCCAAAATTTCAGTGGTTTTCTTGGCAAAATATAACGGGCTGGGGCGACCAATGTAATCGCGGTTCAGCTCATCAAACTCGGCACGGAAATGGGGGTCGTCTTTGGCGGATAAATAGGCGGATTCAACCTCTAAAATAAGGGGCATAAGGGTTTCTGCGACATATCGTCCGCCATAAATTCCGAAATGCCCATTTTCGTCGGGTTGGTTCTTTAAACTGTTCTGCATATCATTGTTTTCGCATAAAGGGGGTCGTTTGAGAATAGATTTCTGCAGCACTTGAGAAGCAACTGGCGCTGTGCTAAATAAGTGACACTATAACCATAAGGATTATTTCATGATATCTCGTTTTTCCCTTTTGCTTATCCCCATTATGTTGACCTTGGCTGCGTGTAGCAACTGGGGCGGAGAGGCCAAATACCCAACCGGCGCAGACAGATCGGCAACGGGTGACAACAGTATCTATGAAGAGGCCCCGAGTATTTTCGGGAAAAAAGGCGGTCTTTTGGGCGATAATGGATCGTCTGAAAATGGGATTGCTGTAAACGCGAATTTATGGCGTGCGGCTCTCGACACCGTATCCTTTATGCCATTGGCATCGGCCGATCCTTTTGGCGGAACAATCATTACCGAATGGTATGCTGCACCTGAAACCCCGAATGAACGTACCAAATTGAATGTCTTTATTCTGGACAAAGAATTAAAAGCACAGTCCTTGTCCGTCAAAGTCTTCCGTCAGGTCAAAGCGGGCGGCGGATGGAAAGATGCCAAAGTGGCCAAGGAAACAGCCACAAAACTGGAAGATGCAATCCTGACCCGCGCCAGAGAAATGAAAATCGCGAAAGAAGAACAATAGGAATAAACAAAACCCCGCTGGTAGCGGGGTTTTTCTTGTCTACTACGTCGTAACCGCATAAAGCGATACAGCCGCCGCATTGGACACGTTCAAACTGCTAAGCGCACCAGATGTCGGTAATTTCACCAGAACGTCGCATTTCTCGCGGATAAGCGGGCGAAGCCCAGCGCCTTCCGCACCCAGAACCAACAATGTTTTATTGTATTTCGGGGCTTCGTTGATGGTTTTCTCACCGCGCTCATCTAGAGCAAGGGCGAAATACCCTTCTTGTTGTAAGGTTTCAATGGCGCGCCCCAGATTGGTTTCATAAATGACGGCCAAATGTTCAACGGCACCGCACGCGGTTTTTGCAACAATTCCATTGAGCTCTGGCGCATATTTACTTTGCACAATAACGGCATCTGCGCCGAAAGCACAGGCAGACCGCATCACGGCACCCAGATTATGGGGGTCGGTCACTTGGTCAAGTAAGACAATAACCGATTTTTCTTTATGCACGGTGATGTTGATAATATCGGGCAGGAAAACTTCAGACAGGGGCGCGGCATCCATACCGACACCTTGGTGCACAGTGCCTTTTGGCAGGGCGCGTTCAAAGGTTTGTTTTTCAAGGAGGATAGGGTCAGGGCGTTTCATACCCATTCTACGGGCGCGATCAACCCATTTATACGCCATATCTTCTGTGGCATCGATACAGAAAATGGCCTGCATTGCGCGGGTCGGGTTCATAATGGCAGCTTCAACGGCATGAATGCCAAATAGGGTCATGCGGGTTTTCGGGCTGTGGTCTGCGGCCACTTTCTCGGTTTTCGGGGTGCGGGCACGTTCTTCGGCCATAATCCGCCCAGCGCGAGTGCCAGCTTTAATGCCGCGTTTTGGTGCGGGTTTTTCGTCCCGTTTTTTGCTGGATGATTTCGTTCCGGCGGTGATTTTTCCATCGCGCGACCGATATGGTGCAGAATTTTTTGATTTTTGTTTCATTTTGACTTGACTTCGACCCGCTTTTGCCTTTTCTTCTCCATCTCAATATCCTGTACCAGTTTTAGGTGCAAGATAATATTGTTATCACCTGTTGGAAGGGTGGCCGAGTGGTTAATGGCAGCAGACTGTAAATCTGCCCGCGAGAGCGTACACAGGTTCAAATCCTGTCCCTTCCACCATTT
>CAZVSN010000012.1:0-11345 GCA_964629455.1 uncultured Micavibrio sp.
CTTAAATACTACCCCGCCCGCATACCCAATACGCAGCTGCAATTGTTAACACAGTAAGTGGCTCTCCACACCCCCGTCATCGCGAAGAGGCACGCCTAATTCGCATACGTCCACATCACAATTAATGCACCGCAAAATATTTTTATGAATTTAAGAGGTTGTTAAGCCTTTCCTTGATATTATGGAATTATAGGATTTAACACAGGGAGCAGCTCATGAAGTATAGCTTTATGTTGTCAAGAAAATCGATTAAAGAAGGCACGGTTGTGAATAAATTCCCATAAAGACCGCATTCGAATGACACATTGTTAATATTTAGATCAAGGCCCTTCAGGTAAAGACTGAGGGGCTTTTTTATGCGGATTTCTCTTGCAATCCATTAGGCAATCTGGTTAAACACACGGACTAAAACCTTGCTGGCGCTTCTAGGCGAAGGGTCAGCTTCTCTCATGCAATGGTGCTATGAGATGTAATCCACAAGGAGAAAAACATGCCTATATACGAAACCGTGTTCATCACACGGCAAGACCTTGGTGCCGCTCAAGTTGAGCAATTGACCAAGGATTATTCAAAAGTTCTGACCGACATGGGCGGAAAAATCCTGAAAACCGAACAATGGGGTCTGCGTACTTTCGCATATCGCATTAACAAGGCAAAAAAAGGCCACTATACATTGGTGGAATCCGATTGTCCTGCTCCGGCTATCATTGAAATGGAACGTCTGATGCGCAACAGCGAAGATGTTGTTCGTTACATGTCCATCAAATTGGATGCGGCAACAACTGGCCCATCCGCTATCATTGCAAAACATGACAATGATGACCGCCCAGCTTACGATAACAACTCTCAAGAGGTGGCATAATGGCTAGACCTGAAAAACAAAACGATGATGCAACAAATCCAGCAGCCGAAGGCGCTGAAGGCGGAGCAAAAAAATCATTCTTCAAACGTCGCAAAACTTGCCCATTCTCTGGCAAAGATGCACAGGCGATTGACTGGAAAGATATTCGCACACTCGGACGTTATGTGTCTGAACGCGGTAAAATGATGCCATCCCGTATCACCTCTGTTTCTCAAAAGAAACAACGTGAATTGGCTCAGGCTATCAAACGTTCACGCTACATGGCTTTAATGCCTTATGTTCGTGTTGAAATGGAAAACACCCGTGGCCCACGCCCTGAACGTTCATACGATCGTCCAGAACGTTCATACGATCGTTCCGATCGTGGCAACGCAGAATAGTTGAAGGAGATATAAATTATGCCTACAGAAATCATTCTTCTCGAACGCGTTGAAAAACTCGGCAAAATGGGTGACGTTGTTAAAGTAAAACCGGGTTACGCACGTAACTTCCTTTTGCCACAACGCAAAGCCCTTCGCGCAACCAAAGAAAACTTGGCTTATTTCGAAGCACAACGCAAAGCGCTGGAAGCACAAAATGCTGACCGCAAAGCTGCTGCTGAAAAAGAAGCAACCAAAATCGAAGGTTTGAAATTGGTTATTCTCCGTCAAGCATCCGAAGCTGGAAGCTTGTATGGTTCCGTTGCGAGCCGTGACATTGCCGATGCACTTGCTGCAAATGCAAAAATCACGATTGCCCGTAATCAGGTTGACCTGAACGACGCGATTAAATCAATCGGTATGTTCCCTGTAAAAATTACTCTTCACCCAGAAGTCAAAGTTCAAATCACATTGAACATTGCCCGTTCTGCTGAAGAAGCAAAAACACAGGAAAAAACTGGTAAAGCTGCTATCGTTGACCACAACGCCAACGACAGAAAAGCTGCTGCCGCCCAAGCCGAGGCATTTGCCGCGACTGAAGCTGCCGCAAAAGCTGACGAAGCTGCTGCTTAACTCGTTTTCTGAAATACATTCAAAACACCCCTGCCCTTGGTATGGGGTGTTTTTTTGTGTTTTTTATCCCCGAAATCCACACAGCCATATCAAAAGCTTTGTGGCAGTCCGAAATCATCTCTGCTAGGGTTCCAAAATGGCCGTTACATCAGAACTTAAAAAAGCGGGTTTTCAATCCGCAAACGCTGCATCCCTCTCCCAACCAACAGGAGAGGCCAATTACCGCATCCTGCCCCAAAATCTTGAGGCAGAACAAGGCTTGTTGGGCACGTTGCTGATTGATAACCGCACCTATGAAAAAATCGGTGATATGCTGAAACCAGAGCATTTTCTGGCGCCAGCCCACCAACGCATTTATCAGGCAGTACGCACGCTGATTGACCGTGGGCAAACGGCATCGCCCGTGACCCTCAAAACATTCTTTGAAAAAGACGAAGACTTGGAACAAGTTGGTGGCGCGGCATATCTCGCCGACCTCGCAGCCAGTGTGATTTCGATTATGAACATCGAAGATTACGCCCGCACGATTTATGATTTATATCTGCGCCGCGAATTGATTTCCTTTGGCAACGAAGCCGTGAACGATGCCTTCGAACATAATCTGGAACGCGATGCTCAGGACATCATTGAAAACGCCGAAGCCAAACTATTCTCCCTCGCCGAAACGGGCGATGGCCAAGCAAGCTTCGTGACACTGCGCGATTCGATTAAGGTTGCCATCGAACATGCGGAATCTGCCTTTAATAACAAAGGCGGTGTAACAGGTGTCACCACAGGTCTTAAAGATATTGATGAAAAATTGGGCGGTCTGCATAATTCCGACCTTTTGATTTTGGCGGGTCGCCCGTCAATGGGAAAAACCGCGCTAGCAACTAACATGGCGTTCAATGCCGCAGAAGCCTATGCCAAATCAGGCGGTAAAGAAGGCGCAATTACAGCCTTCTTCTCGCTTGAGATGTCACACGACCAATTGACCATGCGTATCCTTGCCGAACAATCAGGAATCTCGGGGGATGCTCTACGAAAAGGCAACGTATCCGAAGCCCAGTTCCGTGATTTCGCACAAGCTGCGCATAACCTGACCCAAGTTCCGCTTTATATTGACGACACGCCCGCCCTCTCTATCGGTGCTATCCGTACACGGTGCCGCCGCCTGAAACGCAAACATGGCTTGGGTTTGATTGTGGTCGACTATTTGCAACTCCTCCGCGGATCGGGAACCAAACAATCGGAATCCAACCGCGTGCTTGAAATTTCAGAAATTACACGCGGCCTAAAGGCGCTTGCCAAAGAACTTCAGGTTCCTGTTCTGGCACTCTCCCAGCTTTCGCGTGCGGTTGAACAACGTGAAGATAAACGCCCGATGTTATCTGACTTGCGTGAGTCAGGGTCGATTGAACAAGACTCGGACGTTGTGATGTTTGTATACCGTGAAGAATATTATCTGGCGCGCGAAATTCCATCCCAACGCGACAGCGAAAGCATGGAAAAATTCAATGAACGCTATGCGTCATGGGCACAGCGTCTACAAGACAGCGCAAATGTTGCCGAAACCATCGTTGCCAAGCAACGTCACGGCCCGATTGGTATCGTCAAACTCTTCTTTGACCCGAACCTCACCAAATTCGCGGATTTGGATTTACGACATCGGTAATGAAACACGCCCCATCCCGCATCACCATCAACACATCCGCGTTACAGGATAATTTTAAAATCCTGTCATCACGGGTTGGTGATAAATGCCAAATGGCGGCGGTGGTCAAGGCCAATGCCTATGGTCTGGGTGTTGACATCACCGTTCCCGCGTTGGAACAGGCGGGCGCAAAATTTTTCTATGTCGCGCATTTCGATGAAGCGTTAGAGGTCAGAAAACTTACCCAGCTCCCTATCGCTGTCCTTGGCGGATTACCTGATGGTGCGGGCGATGATTTTAAACATTACAAAATCATTCCCGTTCTGAACTCTGCCGAAGATATTGCTATCTGCCCTGCGGATTTGCCCGCTATCTGGCATATTGATACGGGGATGAATCGACTGGGGTTGAATACAGGGGATGTTGCAAACCTCTCCAGTCACGCAAAATCATTACCCCTGCTGATGATGACACATTTCACATCAAGCGATGATTTAGAAAGCCCAAACACAAAACAACAAATTCGCAAATTCGATGACTGTGTCGCAGGACTTCCGAAACCATTTCAAATCACCCCGCAAAGCATTTGCAATTCATCTGGCATTTTCCGCGACCCATCATGGCATCGGGCGCAAGTTCGGGCGGGCATCGCCCTTTATGGTGGCAACCCAACACCCGAAACAAAAAACCCGATGAATGCGGTTGTGTCATTGGATGCCCGTATTTTGCAAATCCGCCATGCCAAGGCTGGCTCAACCATCGGGTATAACCAAACAGCAACCCTGACCCAAGACAGCATTCTGGCAACCGTAAGCATTGGATATGCCGATGGATTTTTAAGATCAGGGAGCAACCGCACCAAACTCTATTGGCACGGACACCCTTGCCCCGTGATGGGTCGTGTATCCATGGATTTGGTGGTGGTGGATATCGGGAACCTGCCCACACCCTGCCCGCCCCCGACCCAAGGTGACTGGCTGGAAGTTCTGGGAACCAACCAATCCGCAGATGTTCTTGCCACCGATATCGGCACAATCAGCTATGAAGTCTTAACCTCGCTCAGCCGCAGAGCCACACGCACCGTAAAAACCCACTGAAAATATGACAAAAATCACCTGATTCCCTTGCATTTTTTCACTCTCCTGATATGAATATCGGGCAAAATCGACAAGGAAAAAGTGATGACAGCCATGCCCGCCGTAAAGCCCCTCCACGACCTGAAATACAAACGTGTTCTCCTTAAAATCTCGGGTGAGGTTTTAATGGGCCCCCGCGAATTCGGTCTTGACCCTGATACTGTCGCCCGTATTGCCCAAGACGTTAAAGACGTTGTCGACATGGGCGTTGAACTTTGCGTGGTTGTGGGCGCAGGAAACATCTTCCGTGGGCTCTCTGGTGCATCCAACGGGATGGACAGAACAACCGCAGACCATATGGGCATGTTGGGAATTGTTATCAACGCCCTCGCCCTACAAAACGCGCTTGAAAACATCGGTGTCAAAACCCGCGTTCAATCCGCCATTCAAATGGATCAGGTCTGCGAACCCTATATCCGTCGTAAAGCCATTCGCCACATGGAAAAAGGTCGCGTGGTTATTTTCGCGGCTGGCACAGGCAACCCGTATTTCACATCTGATACTGGCGCATCCCTCCGCGCATCTGAGATGAATTGTGATTTGATTGCCAAGGGAACCAAGGTCAACGGTATCTATACCGCCGACCCGTTCAAAGACCCAACCGCGGTTAAATACGACCACCTGACCTATATGGATATCCTGACCAAGGATTTAAAAGTCATGGATGCCACTGCAATCTCGCTTGCCCGTGAAAACAAAGTTCCCGTCATGGTGTTCTCTATCCGTGAAAAAGGAAACTTCGCAACCGTTATGCGCGGCGCAGGTGAATACACAATCGTTAGTGACGAGAAATAAGATTAAGAAGAAATAAGAAAAGGAAATATAAATGCCACTCGATATCAATGATATTAAACAACGTATGCAAGGCGCGATTGAAACCCTTGAAAAAGAATTCGTCGGTCTGCGCACTGGTCGCGCATCGGTCAATATGTTGGAACCCGTCACCGTTGAAGTCTACGGTGCGCGTATGCCGCTCAACCAAGTTGGAACAGTTTCTGTTCCCGAACCACGTCTTTTGACCGTTCAGGTTTGGGACATGAACTCCACCAAGGCTGTTGAAAAAGCCATTCGCGATGCTGGGCTTGGTTTAAACCCACAGGCCGAAGGTTCACTGATCCGCGTACCTATTCCTGAACTGTCGACTGAACGCCGCACAGAACTTCAAAAAGTTGCAGGCAAATACGCCGAACAAACCCGCGTTGCCATTCGTAACGTCCGTCGTGACGGCATGGATGCCGTTAAAAAAGACGATGACCTGACCGAAGACGACCAAAAGAAACTCTCTGATGATGTTCAGAAAATGACCGATGAATTCATCAAAACCGTTGATACGATGCTGGCTAAAAAAGAAGCCGATGTGATGAAGGTCTAATGGCGAAAGATACACCATCACCTGACACGAAAATCGTTCCCAACCATGTTGCCCTTATCATGGATGGAAATGGTCGTTGGGCAAAATCCCGCGGCCTGCCACGCACAGCAGGTCACCGCAAAGGTGTTGAAGTTGTCCGCAATGTGATTGAAGCCGCACAAGACATCGGTATCAACACCATTACCCTGTTCGGGTTTTCATCTGAAAACTGGAATCGTCCCAAAGACGAAATCAATGATTTGATGAAGATGCTCCGCACCTATTTGCGCTCGGAAACCGCAGAACTCCACAAAAACGGGGTTAAACTCCGCGTCATTGGTGACCGCCGTGATTTCGATGATGATATTGTTGAGCTGATTGAAAATGCAGAACGTTTAACCGCAGAAAATACAAAACTCAACTTGGTCATGGCACTTGGCTATGGCGGACGACAAGATATTCTTCATGCTGCCCATTCTTTGGTGGAACACGCCTATCGTGAAAATCGCAAACTCACCGAAGACGAAGTCAACACATTATTCCCGCAATTCCTGATGACCGCAGGAATCCCAGACCCAGATTTGATGATCCGCACCAGCGGCGAACTTCGGATATCGAATTTCCTGATCTGGTCATGCGCCTATACTGAATTTGTATTTACCGATGTTCTGTGGCCCGATTTTACAAAGGCAGATTTACAAAACGCGATTGACGAATACAGCAAACGTGAACGCAGATTTGGTAAAGTCAAATCAACGCCACACGAAGGCGCAAAAACATAACATGACAACGAAGCCCCTATCCTCTTTGGCACTTCGCCTGATATCATCGGCTATTCTTATTCCATTGGTTTTAGGTATTATCATTTGGGGAGGATGGGTTTTCACCCTTCTTGCAACACTATGTATTCTTGTGGCTTTCAGTGAATGGGTTCATGTTGCTCGACATATTCCTATAAGCCGCATAGCACACGGAAGCTTGATAATTCTGGGCCTTTTGTACCTTATTTTTTCTTTATTCCAGATTGTAACGCTTCACCACCTGCCTGAGGGCGCATACTGGACCATCTTGTTTATGGCCGCAATTTGGTCAAGCGATTCAGGGGCATACCTGTTTGGAAAAACAATTGGTGGAATAAAAATGTCCCCCACCATCAGCCCCAACAAAACATGGTCAGGCTATTGTGGAGCCTTACTTTTCCCTGCCCTGATACTGTTTATTGCCACACAAATTGCACCACCTGATTTCTTTTTCGACAAGATGGTCACTCCATCGGGTTCATTGGCATGTTTTGCGGGAATCGCTATTGGTATCACAGGACAATCTGGCGATTTGATGATATCCGCCATGAAACGTAAGGCAGGATTAAAAGACACAGGAGCACTTATCCCTGGACATGGCGGCATTCTGGACAGGATTGATGCCCTTCTCCTCGCGCTCCCTGTTTATCTGGCGTATATAAAACTTGTGGCGGGGTCATAAGACATTCAATGCCACAAAAAACAATCAACATTCTGGGATCAACCGGATCGATTGGCACAAACACCATCGATTTAATTGCCGCAAACCCGAACACATATAAAATTGGCAGCCTGACCGCAGGAAAGAACATCAACCTGCTTATTGAACAGGCCAAAAAACTTAAGCCTGAATTCGTCGCGATTGCAGATGAGACACAATTCGAAGATTTGAAATCCGCACTGTCTGGAACAGGCATAAAATGCGGCGCAGGTGAAAGCGCAATTTTAGAAGCATCTGCGATGAATGCTGATATGACCATGGCGGCCATCGTCGGGTTTGCTGGACTAAAACCAGTTTTAACCGCTATTCGCCATTCAAAATCCGTGGCGATCGCCAACAAAGAACCATTGGTTGCGGCTGGCACACTCGTCCTGAAAACCGCAGAGGAATTCGGCACGAAAATATTGCCTGTAGACAGCGAACATAATGCCATTTTTCAGGTCTTTGAAAATCACAACCGCGACCAGATTAAAAAAATTATCCTGACGGCATCTGGCGGCCCATTCCGCACATGGGACACAGACAAAATGAATGCGGCAACGGTTGAGCAGGCAATCGCCCACCCCAATTGGACAATGGGTGCAAAGATTTCAGTCGACAGTGCCAGCATGATGAATAAGGCCTTAGAAATTATAGAGGCGCATTATTTATTCAATATGCCTGCCGACAAAATTGATGTGGTCATTCACCCGCAATCTATCATCCATTCTATGGTCGAATATCATGATGGGTCGGTTCTGGCACAATTGGGCGCACCCGATATGCGCACTCCTATTGCATATGCTCTTGCATACCCTGACCGTATGCAAACAACAGGCAAAACGCTTGATTGGACAAAATTGTCAAAACTGGAATTTGAAAAACCAGATTTTAAAAAATTCCGCGCATTACAATTGGCGTATGATTGCCTGAATGCAGGGGCAGCCCACCAAATTGCGTTCAATGCCGCCAATGAAGTGGCTGTCGCAAAGTTCCTCAACCGTCAAATTTCATTCGGGGATATTATAGGGATTGTCGAACACGGACTGTCATTCGCAACCACCACACCACCAGAAACTCTGGGCGATATCGTGGCAATTGACGAAGATATCAGACGAATGCTCGCCTAACTATTTCAATTTCAAATTCTGCAAAACAGCGAATGGATTATCAGATGTCGATGCATCGGCGGAATAAACACGCGGATTGGCATTGGCAGGTTTCTCATCACGGTTTTTATGGTCGCGATTTTTCTTTTTGAATGTATCGCCATCGCCTGATTTCTTCTTGTCGAATTTCTGGCCTTTTGGCGCATAACGCTCGGCAGGAAATGGTTTTTTATCTGGTTTTGTGAACTCTTTTCGTTCACCGCCACCCTCGATCGCGGCTGGACGTACAGCACGATCAGGGCGCACATATTGGCGCGGCGCACGTTCAGACTGCGCAACGTGAGCTTTACCACGACGCAGGAAAAAGAAATCCAGTTCTGGTTTCTTTTGTTCTGGTTTTTTATCGGTTGGCTCTGCATCTACTTCCGCAACCGCAGCAACCGCCTCAGCAGGTTCAACTGGCGCAACGACTTCGGCAACCTCAGCAACAACCTCTGCAACTGGTACAACAGGCGCTTCAATGCGGCGATGCCCCATGGATTCTAAAATCGCATATAAATCGGCAATCGGGCATCCCATCCATTCCGCCATTTTGTGTTGGGCTTGGAATTTGCCTTCTTTGGCAGAGTCATAAACCGCATTAATAACACGGTCGAGCATATCAATACGAATAACGCGCGGGCCATATAACGGATAACCAATCGCGCGATAAAAATCAGGGTTTGCAGAGGTAATATCAACCACAGATGACATTGCCCCATCCCGCGGAGTTGGTGCAGGCAAAGCTTTGTCATTGAACAATGACCACAAAATAGCACGCAATTTCACAGCCGCAGGTTTGTTTAAATCAGGCAAGAAAATCAACAAGGGGCCGAGGCGCACCTTTTTATCACGGAGTATTTTACGCATATCCGCATCCAGTTGCGCGATTGATTCCTCAACCTCACCACGCGGAACAATTCCAGTATGTTCAAACAATTTCAAAGCAATGTTTTTAACAGGTTCGGCAAGTGTATCATCGCCAACCAATGCGAATAAAGGTTCCAGCACAGTATAGATATGCGCCTTCATCCATGTTTCAACCGCACCCAGAACAGCAACAGAATCTTCGCCACCCAAATCACGACCTTCGATAATGGACACAACAGGCTGCAAAAGACTGTCGCCTTTTTTAACGCTAGCCAAAACTTCGCCAGGAAGTGGGTTGGTGGAATCTGGCTGGAAATAAATATGGCCATCTTCTTTGAGGGTGAATTGCTTATGTTGAGCGGCAACGATCATCTTGAGTACGAATTCCAAATTGTTAAAACGAAGGGTCATTTATAGACGCAAACGCGATGAATTCCAAGAGTTTTTAAGGCGTCAATAAATATCCCAAAACCGCATTCAAACATTTAAACCCTTGCGGGGTTGTTTTGATACACTCTTGATTATGTTCAAGGATACCCTCCTTAACCAAATGCACGATTTTAGACAGCGGAATAACATCATTAACCGTCCCCCCATAAGCTTTTTCAAGCCTTTGGTATGGCACGCCCTCACGCAGACGAAGCCCCATCATCAATGCTTCTTGCAATTTTGCTAAATTATTAACGGGCTCAAACGGATGCAATCCATGCCCATCAGCATCCACCTTGTCCAGCCAAATATCGGGGGCCCGATGGGCGCGAGTTGCAAATTTATTGCCCGATTGGGTTAGCCGTCCATGCGCCCCCGGACCAATCCCCGCATAATCATCATATCGCCAATAAATCAGGTTATGGCGAGATTCATCACCCACCCGCGCATGGTTGGAAATTTCATAGGCAGGCATATTAGCAGCGCCCATCATATCCTGCGTCATATCATATAAATCTGCCGCCAAATCCTGTTCAGGAATTTTAAATTCACCACGCGCATGACGTGTGTGAAACGGCGTGCCCTGCTCAATGGTCAATTGATAAAGCGACATATGCCCGCTCGCCATTTTTATGGCTTCCGCCAATTCATCACGCCACGCATCCAATATTTGTTTGGGGCGTGCATAAATCAAATCAAACGACACGCGCGGGAAAATTTTCTGCGCTTGTTCAATCGCAAATTTTGCCTGCGCAGGATTATGTTCGCGCCCCAAAAATTTCAAATCATCTTCATTGAGAGATTGCACCCCAATCGACACACGGTTCACACCTGCCGCATAGAAAGCTTTGAACTTTTCAGTTTCAAATGATGTGGGATTGGCTTCTAATGTCACTTCCCAATTGTTACTGACATGCCAGCGTTTTTGAATCCCTGCTAATATTTCAGCAACGGTGTCTGCCTGCATCAAGGATGGAGTTCCCCCACCAAAGAAAACAGTATCAACCACCTGCCCTTTGGTTAAATCTGCCCAATAATCCATCTCGCGCAGATACGCAGCTTTCCAACGTTCATGGTCGATTTTATCATGGACATGGGAGTTAAAATCGCAATACGGGCATTTCGATTTGCAGAACGGCCAATGAATATAAATGCCGAATGTCATCGCCCTACTTCAATATTTCAATGAATTTTTCAAATGCGCGAGCGCGGTGCGAATATTTTTGTTTTTCACTGAGTGACATTTCACCGAATGTCCGCGACTCGCCATCAGGAATAAACATCGGATCATATCCATGACCATCCTGTCCGCGTGGCGGCCATACCAATTGCCCCGTACAACGACCTTCGAATGTCTGTTCCGTTCCGTCAGGCATGACCAATGCCAGTACCGCGATAAAATATCCCGACCTATCCGTAGCATC
>CAZVSN010000012.1:11445-17888 GCA_964629455.1 uncultured Micavibrio sp.
CCGCGATAAAATATCCCGACCTATCCGTAGCATCAGCCAATTCAGAATTTACACGGGTCATGGCCATCAGATAATCCCGCGATTTTCCTGCCCAATCCGCCGTGTATACACCCGGTTGTCCGTTCAGGGCATTGACGCATAATCCGCTATCATCGGCAAGCACAGGAAATTCTGTCGCTGCAGCGGCGGCGCGCGCCTTAATCAAGGCATTACCAACAAAGGTGGTTTCAGTTTCATCTGGTTCAGGTAAACCCAACTCACCAGCAGATACAACATCAATACCATAGGGCGATAACAGGTCTTTGATTTCCTCAACCTTGCCTTTGTTATGCGTTGCCAGAACCAGCTTTGTTATCATCGCTTAAAGACCCAAAGCTTTATTTTGTGCCGCTTTCAAATCTGCACATCCGTGTTTGGCAAGCGCCAGCAATTCCAGAAACTGCTCTTCGGTGAACGGGTCTTTCTCGGCTGTACCCTGAATTTCAACAATGCCACCTTTGCCTGTAATCACAAAATTGGAATCCGTATCTGCCGTTGAATCTTCGGCATAATCCAAATCCAAAACAGATATGCCATTATAAATACCAACGGAAATCGCCGCGACAGAATCTTTAAGCGGCATGTGTTTTAACAGACCAATGGTCATCAAATAATCAAATGCTTTATACAGGGCAACATAACATCCCGTAATCGCGGCTGTCCGTGTTCCGCCATCTGCCTGAATAACATCGCAATCGAGTTTTACCTGACGTTCACCTAATTTTTCTAAATCGACAATGGCACGCATCGCACGACCGATAAGGCGTTGAATTTCTTGCGTACGCCCCGTTTGTTTTCCTTTGGCGGCTTCACGGTCCGTCCGTTTTTCGGTGGCACGCGGCAACATTCCATATTCAGCAGTGACCCATCCCTTACCCGAATTTTTCATCCAGCCCGGAACATTTTCTTCGACCGTTGCCGTACACAAAACATGGGTGTCACCAAATTTAATCAGACATGACCCTTCGGCATGTTTTGACACATCAGTCAAAATTTCAATGGTGCGGAGTTGGTTGGGCTGGCGGCCTGATGGTCGTGTCATACGTTTTATTCCTTTACTTTATGATTTGGTCGTATAAAGCCCTATTCATATACTGTTGTCAAATGTGGAAAATCGTCCGATTTATACGACTTGCCCCTTGATTTCATCGCCCTGTTTTCCTAATGTCTTTCCCATGACCGAAAAAATTATACCCATTACAGAAAACAACCTCGAAGGATTTACAGACCTGACAGGCCCCGCCGCATTTAAAGCCCAACAAAAAGCGGCAGAACAAGACACGCAAGAAGCCCAAACAGAGGCCGTAGATAACACCCAGCTAACCGAGCTGACCGAAAAACTTGCCAAAGCCGAAGCGGCGCTTGCTCAAAGCAATGACCAGCTCCTCCGCACCGTTGCAGAAATGGACAATTTACGGAAACGTTCTGTCCGTGAACGCGAAGATGCTGGAAAATATGCGGTCACTGGATTTGCCAAAGATTTGCTGGATGTCGCAGATACATTCCGTCGCGCCTTACAATCCATTCCAGAAGATTTACGATCAGATGACCGCATCAACAATTTAGTGCAAGGCATTGAAGCAACTGAAAGATCCTTACTCGCATGTTTTGAGAAAAACGGAATCCGTAAAATAGAACCGTTAGACGAACCCTTTAATCCGCATTTTCATGAAGTGATGTTCGAATCCCCCGTTCCTGGAAAACAGGCTGGGATTATCATCCAGTTGATTGAGCCAGGCTATGTCATTCAAGACAGATTATTGCGCCCCGCACGCGTTGGAGTTGCAAAGGCAACCCCCAATGATGGCAGCGCCCATGTCATTGATACCCAAGCCTAATCAACAAATTACACCCTATCCCCCCCATAAACATGTGGAAAACTTGATATAATTTACTTTATATCAATCTTTTAAGGTTGAAGGCACATGAATTAGCTTTCATAATGAATCGTTGATTCTTAATATAAAATTTCAAAAAAGTTCAAATTCCAACATGCGTTGCGTATGAAAATAAGTTTTAAAAATTTGGTTGTGCCCATACTGGCATTACTCGTCATCTCTTTTTCTCCTGCAGTTGCTGGAAGTTTTGGGCTGTCACAAAATCATCGCGGATTATCCCTTGCCGAAACAGAAAACGAAGAAACAACACAAGACCAAGCACAAACCCAAATCGCAACAATTTTTAATAACCTCGAAACTGTTGGTAATTCACTGAACGGTGGTGGGACATCTGCGGCTGGACTGGCTATGCTTGACTCAGGCTGTCGCGCAGCACTTGAATACGCGATAAAAACAAATCTGTTTCATGATGTCAAAAACACCCTGACCCCTGACATTTCTATTCCGTCCTCGATTGCAAGCAACTACATCTCCAGCAAATTAAATGGCATGGGGCAGGACAGCCTGAACACGCTGTGCGCGGCACTAAAAGGGGAAAAGATTGCATCTCCTGACGTTGATCAACTTTTGGGAAAGGGTCTAAGAAACGATATTATCCCTCTTCTTCTTGGTTATGGGCAGACTATGGCCAATGGATCGGGCATTCCATTCCTGTCACGTCTTGAAATTGAAACGGGACTTTCTGAAAGAAGTTGGGTCAGTTCGGTCACATCCGTTCAACCCCTGTGGCAAGATGCACAAGATATGCACCATGTGTTTGCACAAGTATCTTGGTATAGCGCGCCAGATACAGTGAGCGATAGCGGCGAAAGAACGAAATACGACACCTATAATGCTGGCCTTGCCTATCGTTACCTGACACAGGATAAAAAATATCTCTACGGCGCGAACATGTTCTTTGACTACGCACCTGAACGCGACCACACCCGAATGAGCATCGGGTTTGATGCCAGAACCAGTCAATTGGCGTTTTCTGCTAACCGTTATATGCCCTTGTCCACATGGCGCGGGGTAAACACTTATAACGAAGAACGCGCCGCCGCAGGGTGGGATACAGAGCTTCGCGGACAAATTCCTGAGTTGCCAAGCTGGACAGCTTTGGTCAAAGCCTATCAATGGGATGGCTTTGAAGAAGGAAGAAAACTTTATGGCGCTCAAGCAGCTGTAGAATATTCGCCTGTTCCTGCTCTCGCAGTTAGAGTGGGAGCCAGAGATGAATCCGAAGGTGGCGCATCCTTAGAGGCCGCCATGCGGTTCCAATGGCGTTTTGACCAACCAATGGACATTCAACTCAAAGAACGCACCGAATTAGCACCTGTGTCAGACTATGTGTATGAAAAAGTTCAACGCGACAATATTATCCGCGTCAAACAACGCCGCAAACATTCAACCAAACTAACCGTTATTGAAACAACAGGGGTGAATACAGCGCTTGAATCCTCTGGCTCCAACTCTCTCTTTGTCGGACAAACGCTCTTAATGCCTGTAACAGTCACAACCGCGAATACAGTCGGGGCGATATCACGTCTTCGATTTAACGATGGCTCAATCCTAACATCAGGGCAAAATACTCAGGTTTTGATTGAACCAACATTGATCACACTCATTACAGGCTCAATCCAATATGTTAACAATGGGATTATCCAAACCATTGTGGTTCCGGGTGGAACGGTTGTTCTTCATGGAACGGATTTGGATATTGTATCTAATGGAACAGATTCTTCTGTTCGTGTCCGCGATGGATCGGTCACTTTCACTGGCTCAGCCTCTGGCTCAGCCGACCTTCAGCCCGAAGAAATGGCAGAATCTGTTGTGGGTGTTGTTGGAACAATTGCCACAGGAACAGCAGACTATATCACCCACACGGATGATATCAGCGTAAAAATCGACCGCATTGCTGACCCCCAAAATGGTGTCAAAGTTGCTCCATACCCTTATGAAGCTCCGCGCATCGTGTCTGAAAACCTAACCCCTGGTCAACAAATTGTGATTGGTTTAAAATTTAATGACACCGTCACTGTGTCTGCTGGAACACCAAGATTAACATTAACCATCAACGGATTTAGCAGAACTGCATCATTGATAAGCGGATCAGGTACAAATGATTTGATGTTCGGGTATACTGTTCAACCAACCGATGGCGGAGCAACCAGCTTGACCGTAACATCATTTGATAAAAACGGCGCATCCATCATGGGTAACGGTAAAGATGCTGTAACAACCATCGCTGATAAAACTCTCCCTCTCACAGGGTCTGTTGCTGACGTTACTGCTCCATCAGGATATTCTGTCGCCTTTACAACTGATCCTGTTAATTCGGCAAATTATACTGCGGCCGCATTCCAATTCGCTGGCGCAGAAATTGGGGCAACCTATTCTTATACAATCTCCAGTTCAGGTGGAGGAACCCCCGTCACAGGAACAGGCACAATCGCAACAGCCACCGATCTGATTAGCTCACTCAACACAACGGGCTTAACAGATGGCACATTGACCGTATCTGTCACCCTGACCGATACATCCAGCAACGCTGGAACAGCAACAACCGACACAGTCATTAAAGATATCGTTGCGCCAACCGTGACATCCATCACCTTTACAAATGCGACGTATGAACCTTAAAAAGTGATGCGACAAATTAACCATTTAAAACCCATATAAATGAACCCCCTGTAAAGCCAAAATCCTTTACAGGGGTTTTTGCATGGTCTAAAACCAGATGATAGGAGATATAAAATGTCCATTTCCCCCTTGAAATCGCCCGCCGCAAATGCATCCGCACATGCAGATTTATCTATTCGCCCCCGTCGTTTACGCGGGTCTGATGCCATGCGCCGTCTGGTACGCGAAAATCACCTGCATACCGATGATTTGATTTACCCGATTTTCGTGGACGAAGGTTTAAGCGAACCTCAAGAAGTATCATCAATGCCTGGTGTTTTTCGCCAAACAGAAAAAAGTTTAGAAACCATTTTAAAACAAACCGAAGCTGCAAAAATTCCTGCCGTAATGTTGTTCGGCGTATCCAACCATAAAGACCATGAAGGCACAGACAGTTTCCGCAAAGGCGGATTAATGGACAGAATGGTCAAACGCGCCAAAGATACTTGCCCTGAAATGGTAATCATTGCTGATGCATGTTTTTGTGAATACACAGACCATGGACATTGCGGCCCCATCGACCATGTCCACAACGATGTCGACAATGACCGCACTATTGAAAACATCGCCAAACAAGCGATTATAGCAGCAGAGGCAGGCGCAGACATCATCGCACCATCTGGGATGATGGACGGACAGATTGAGGCAATCCGCACAGCACTCGACCAAACAGGAAATCAACGCGCCGCCATTATGGCCTATGCCGCAAAATATGCATCTGGTTTTTACGGCCCTTTCCGCGATGCTGCTGGATGTTCATTGGGTTCTGGCGCCACAGGGAACACAGGCCCAAAGAACCGCAAAACATATCAAATGGATCCTGCCAATGCCGAAGAAGCCCTCCGCGAAGTTGAACTGGATATTCAGCAAGGTGCAGATATGGTGATGGTCAAACCTGGATTGCCATACCTTGATATTCTCTACCGCGTAAAACAAACATTCGGAATGCCAACCTTTGCCTATAACGTATCAGGCGAATATTGCATGATTAAGGCAGCGGCGCGCAACGGATGGTTGGATGAAAATATCGCAATGATGGAAATGCTCCTCGCGTTCAAACGCGCTGGCGCAGATGGTATTATCACCTACGCCGCACTCGATGCTGCGAAACTTATTCAAAACAGCTAAACGCGATTTTTACGGCGATAAATCAAATATGTCTGGGTGCGACCTGCGTCGCGCCCTTTGTTTTCATACCGCGTTGCCATCCACCCGTTAGGCGCTGTTTTCCAGTCTTCGGGACGTTCCGCCAACCAATCGAAATGCGGGCAATTGATGGTTTTGGTCAGCATCCATTCGGCCAATTCATCAACATCAGTTGTCTGCATCATGATACCGCCATCTTTTAAAACGCGGGCATACACATCGAGATTTTTTTCACTGATAATTCGGCGTTTATGATGGCGTGTTTTTGGCCATGGGTCAGGATTCAGGACATATAAAAAATCAACCGATGCATCAGGCAAAGAATTTAAAACCATCAATGCATCATCCATATGAACGCGCACATTGTCAGGCGTTGGGCGTGGCAAGCTTTTCAAAAATGCCGACATTCCGTTCATATATGGTTCCGCCCCGATAAAATGATGGGTTGGATTTTCGTTCATGATATAGAGTAAATGTTCGCCATTGCCGAACCCGATTTCAAAATGCAATGCGCCAACATCTGCACCAAAAATATTGGCCGCAGACAATGCTCCATCTTCTTTTAAAATATCTTTGGGAATCTGACGAATAGGCAATATCGTATCGATAACATCGACACGCCCTTTATGCATCGGGCGGCCTTGACGCCGCCCGTAAACACGTTTGACCTTTTGAATAGTATCAACCAATTTCTTTCCT
>CAZVSN010000012.1:17988-25824 GCA_964629455.1 uncultured Micavibrio sp.
ACGCCGCCCGTAAACACGTTTGACCTTTTGAATAGTATCAACCAATTTCTTTCCTCAACGCATCAACCAAATCTGTTTTTTCCCAACTAAAACCACCATCTGCCTCTGGCGCACGTCCAAAATGACCATAGGCCGCTGTACGGGCATAAATTGGTTTATTCAATTGCAAATGGGTACGAATGCCACGCGGGCTGAGGTCTATCACACGTCCGATAGCTTCTGCAAGCTTTGCCTCAGGGACATTTCCGGTTTCTTGTGTGTTCACATAGAATGAAATCGGTTTAGACACCCCAATCGCATAGGATAATTGGATCAAACATTTTTCAGCATATCCCGCCGCCACAATATTTTTGGCGACATAGCGAGCCACATAGGCCGCAGAGCGATCGACTTTGGTCGGGTCTTTTCCTGAAAAGGCTCCGCCACCATGCGGCGCAGACCCACCATAAGTATCAACGATAATTTTGCGTCCCGTCAAACCAGAATCACCAACCGGCCCACCAATCACAAAACGGCCTGTCGGATTAACGTAAAATTCATCCTCGTCACACATCCAACCTGATGGCAAAATTTTCTGAACATATGGACGGACAATGTCTTTAACATCTTTTTGTGAGAAGCCTTCGACATGTTGAGTTGACACAACAACCGACCGCGCCCGAACAGGTTTTCCATTATGATATTCAAGGGTTACCTGCGATTTTGCATCTGGCCCCAACATGGACAAAATACCCGCATGACGATCATCGGCCAATGCTTTTAAAATGGCATGGGAATAATGAATAGGCGCAGGCATCAATTCAGGTGTTTCGGTACAAGCATATCCGAACATAATGCCCTGATCCCCCGCCCCTTCGTCTTTATCACCTGCGGCATCGACACCAACGGCAATATCAGCAGATTGCGCATGCAATTTGCAATCGACATTCACTGTTTTCCAGTTGAACCCATCTTGTTCGTATCCAATTTTTTTGATTGTCTGACGGGCAATATCTTTAATCTGGTCATGGGACAAACTCCCTTGCGATCTAACCTCACCGATAATTCCGACATAATCGGTTGTGGCAACAGTTTCAACAGCCGTGCGGGAATATGGATCTTGCGCTAAATAAGCATCAACAATCGCATCAGAAATGCAATCACAGACTTTGTCTGGATGACCTTCAGAAACGGATTCACTGGTAAACAGAAAGTTCTTTAAAATCTGGGATGTCATGGCAAAATCTTTGGTTAGAAAAGCGGGTTATAAATTTGAACCCAGATTCTAACGCGCATCCCTAAAAAACAAAAGCCCCTATTATTCTATTCACTCTGGACTTTTGAAATTCTTTGCCATTTGTTTGAGCATTTTCAGAAAATCTTTACGGAGCTTTTCATCCGTAATTGTGTAATATGTCCGAACCAGATCAACAGTTTCTTTCTGGCTCATAATGTCTTGATTTTCTTCATCTTCACCAACAAACGTCTCTTGCTCGTTATCAGCAAAACCACCCTGAAGGCCAATATGCATATCCGTTGCGGCAAACCCATCAAAGAAATAGGCAATGGGAACATTCAAAACACGCGCAAACTGGAATAAACGACTTGCACTAAGGCGGTTACGGCCTTTCTCATACTTTTGAACTTGCTGGAAGGTAATTCCCGCAGCTTCGGCAAGGTTTTCTTGTGTAATCCCGATGAGATTGCGACGCGTTTTCAATTTTTGTCCGACAAAAACATCAACTGGATTCGGCTCGTCCCCCTCAACAGAACTGCGGCGAGAGTTACGAACTGGGGCTTTTGTTTGAATTTTTGTAACCATTTTTTCTTTTTGAAACTCAGAAGTTTTATGCAATACACACCGAGGAATGCACTTAATTGAGGAAAATCGCAACTAATCTTAGGTATAAATACTAAATCTCTAACTTAACCCAAGGTATATTCATTAGCATTCCTTAATATATGAAAAATACATTTGAAATATAACAGTTGCAAAAATAACTGGCAAGGTATACAAAATGCTTACAAATTAGCTCTGTAAGTTACAGGCTGGGATCGAAAGAACCCCGCCTTTTTTGTTACCTGATAAACAATAGACCGAATTAAAGACCGAATAAAAAAATGCCAACGATACAAGAAAAACGAATTACAAATTTTGTCGAACCCGTTATTACGGGGCTTGGCTATGACCTTGTATCTTTGCGTATTATCGGAAGCCAGAAATTGCAAACTCTGCAAATCATGGCCGAAGACCCAAATACAGGCCGTTTGGACTTAAACGGGTGCGAGAAAATAAGCCACGCGGTTTCGGCCATCATGGATGTCGAAGACCCTATTCAATCGGCTTATCAACTGGAAATCAGCTCCCCCGGAATTGACCGGCCACTGGTTCGCGCCCGTGATTTTGAAAAGCATATCGGGTACGAAATTTCTGTAGAAACAGAAGAAGGTATAAATGAAAGCGGACAAAAACGCCTTCGTGGGAAATTGGCTTCATTTACCGAAGAAAAAATAATCGTCGCCACCGAAGATATTGGCGATGTTGAAATTGAGCGGAACAATATCAGCCGCGCAAAATTAATTTTAACTGATGAATTGGCAAAATTAGCCCTCAAAAAAAGGAGTGAGGAAAAATGAGTCGTGTAGAGATCTTACAAGTTGCAGACGCCGTTGCCCGTGAAAAAAACATGGACAAGGAAATCATTATTCAAGCCATTGAACAAGCTATTCAAAAAGCTGGTCGTTCCAAATATGGCCATGAACATGACATCCGTTGTCACATTGACCGCCGCACAGGTGACACAGAACTGAAGCGTTACCGCACAGTCACCGAAACCGACCTCATTGAAAACGAGGCCGCACAGATTACAGTTGAACAAGCCAAGCGTGAAAAACCAGACGCAAAAGTCGGCGACATTCTGATTGATACACTCCCTGCATTCGACTATGGACGCGTTGCGGCACAAACAGCAAAACAAGTTATCATGCAGAACATCCGCGAAGCGGAACGCGACCAACAATTCAACGAATTTAAAGACCGCGTTGGCGAAATCATCAGTGGCGTTATTAAACGTGTTGAATACGGCAATGCGACAATCGACCTTGGTCGTGCCGAAGCCATTCTGCGCCGTGATGAAACATTGCCACGCGAACACCTAAAAAACGGTGACCGTGTCCGCGCCTTTATCTATGACGTACGTCGTGAACAACGTGGCCCGCAAATTTTCTTGTCCCGTACCAAGGGCGAGTTTATGGCGAAATTATTTGCACAGGAAGTTCCTGAAATCTATGATGGCGTGATTGAAATTAAATCCGTTGCCCGCGACCCAGGCTCACGCGCAAAAATCGCTGTTTATTCACGCGATGGTAGCATTGATCCAGTCGGCGCGTGCGTTGGTATGCGCGGTAGCCGTGTTCAGGCCGTTGTTGGTGAATTGGGCGGCGAAAAAGTGGACATTATTCCATGGTCACCTGACATCGCGACCTTCATCGTAAACGCTTTGGCACCTGCCGAAGTTTCAAAAGTTGTGATGGATGAAGAAAAACACCGTTTGGATGTTGTTGTTCCTGATGAGCAACTGTCTTTGGCGATTGGTCGCCGTGGGCAAAACGTCCGTTTGGCCTCCATTCTCACAGGTTGGTATATTGATATCCTGACCGAAGAAGAAGAAACCAAACGCCGTCAGGAAGAATTCACAAACCGTTCTTCCCTGTTTATCGAAGCATTGGATATCGATGATGTTATTGCCCGTTTGCTGATTGCCGAAGGCTTTACCAAAGTTGAAGAAATTGCCGAAACATCCATTGAAGAAATGGGCGCTATCGAAGGCTTTAACGAAGAGATTGCCGAAGAACTCTGCACCCGTGCACAAAATTGGTTATCTGCGAAAGCTGAGCAATTGAAACAACAGCAAACCGAACTCGGATTGTCCGATGATTTGGTTTCGTTTGATGGATTAAGCACTGACCAAATCATTAAACTGGGTCAATCAGGTATAAAAACTTTGGATGATTTGGCTGATTTGGCTGGCGATGAATTGATTGAGATTCTGGGTGAGAAATCACTCTCTGCAAATGATGCAAATGCGCTGATTATGAAAGCGCGTGAGCACTGGTTTGCGGATGAAGATCAATCTGCTGATAACCCAGCATAATCATGAGGGACAACAGTTTACATGGCGAAGGATACGCGACCTGAATATTTTTACCATCCTGTCGTAGGGGCACTTTCCCCTGCGGCATTGGGTGTTTATATGTCGCGCCCCCCTTCTCCCTCATATGCTGAACCCACACAAGCGAGGGAAACCAGATCACCCATGACACTGTCCAAAACAGCCAGTTGTGCCGTCACCGGCGAAGTATTGCCAACCCAGCAAATGATTCGCTTTGTCATTGCCCCCGACCAAACAGTTGTCGCTGATTTAACGCATAAACTGCCTGGCGTTTTCCTGTGGGTGAAGGCAGACCGCGCTATTTTGAAAAAAGCGATCTGGCGCAACAGCTTTGCCGCCATCACGCGGCAGAACGTCCAAATCCCTGATAACCTATTGGAATCAATAGAAAATGGCCTAAGCAAACAAGCCATGCAAACGCTCAGCCTCTCTAAGCGAGCGGGTGAATTGTTATTTGGCTTTAGCAAAGTGGACGAAGCCTTGCGTTCTGATGGCTGTGGGGTATATGTTGTGGCCAAAGATGCCAAAGAAAATGGGCGGGAAAAGCTGGAAAGACTGGCGATTGTCAAAAACCTGCCTGTGATTGATTTTTGGGCGTCTTCTGAATTATCCGCCGCAATTGGCGAAGAAAACGTCATTCATATTGTGTTGGCCAATGGTGGCCTGATGCAAAAACTATTAGAAATTTTAACAAAACTGAAAGCAGTAAAGTCGGAAACCTAAATGACTGAAGAAAAAAAGACACTCTCCCTCACCAGTTCAACTGGCGGCGCAAAAAAAGGTACTCTGAGCCTGAAAGGTGCCCCAGCAGGACAGCAACAAATTACCCAAACACTGGCACGCGGCCAAAGCCGTGGCGTGCAAATTGAGGTGCGTAAAAAACGTGGTGCAGGGGCAACCACCGCAGAATCATCAGCCCAAGAGCATGGTGACGAACACCTGACAAACGAAGAACGTGATGTCCGCCTCCGCGCTTTACAAAAAGCCCAAGAAGACGAAGACCGTCGCCGCGAAGAAGAAGCAAAACGCCGTGCCTTAGAAGCCGAAGAAGAAAAAATGCGGGTTGAGGCCGAAAAAACTGGCAAACGCCCTGGGAAAATTGATGCTGATGAACTCCGCCGTCGTGAGATGGAAGAATTAGAGCTCATCAAAGAAGAAGACCGCAAAAAAGCCGAAGAAGTAGAAAAACAACGCAAAGCCCAACAAAAAGCTTTGGAAGAAACACGCGCAGCCGCCGCCGCCCCTGTTGGCGTTCCTGGTGCCTATCGCCCACGCCCTGCCGAGGACGACACAGGTGGAGAATCAATGCGTGACCGCCTGAAACGTTCCGCAGGACGCAACACAAAAGGCAATGATGATACCGCCGCCCCAACCAATGAATGGAATGCGGGTCGCTCTGGTCGTTTGACCGTCAACCAAGTGTTGAACGAACAATATGAACGTTCCGACAACGGACGATCACTCGCCTCAGTTCGTCGTGCCCGTCAAAAAGCGAAATCATCGATGGTCAAAGTCGAACAGGTCAAACAATTCCGTGAGGTCATTGTTCCTGAAACCATTACTGTTCAGGAATTGGCAAACCGTATGACTGAACGCGGTGGCGATGTGATTAAATCGCTCATGAAAATGGGTGTCATGGCAACCATTAACCAATCAATTGATGCGGATACTGCGGAATTGGTTATTTTGGAATTCGGACACAAAATCAAACGCGTGACCGAAGCCGACGTTGAAATCGGGATTGAAGGTGTCGAAGATAACGATACCAACCTTCTCCCTCGTCCCCCTGTTGTTACCATTATGGGTCACGTCGACCATGGAAAAACATCTCTGTTGGATGCCTTGCGCTCAACCGATGTTGTGTCTGGCGAAGCTGGCGGGATTACACAACATATTGGCGCGTACCAAATCACAATGCATTCTGGTCAGAAAATCACATTCCTTGATACACCAGGTCACGCGGCCTTTACCGAAATGCGTGCCCGTGGCGCAAACGTAACGGATATTGTTGTATTGGTTGTTGCGGCAAACGATTCCATCATGCCACAAACGATTGAGGCCATTGCACACGCAAAAGCCGCCAATGCCCCGATGATTGTTGCCATCAACAAAATCGACTTGCCAGATGCAAACCCAATGAAAGTCAAACAAGACTTGTTGATGCATGACGTTCAGGTTGAAGAAATGGGCGGCGAAGTTCTCTGTGTTGAATTATCTGCCAAAAAGAAAATCAATCTTGATAAATTGGAAGAAACAATTCTGTTGCAAGCCGAGGTTCTGAACCTTCGCGCAAACCCGAACCGCGATGCGGTCGGTGCTGTTGTTGAATCCAAAGTCGAACAAGGTCGTGGATCTGTTGCAACCGTTCTGATTGAAAAAGGAACATTGCATATCGGTGATATTTTCGTTGTTGGTTCCGAATGGGGCCGCGTGCGCGCGCTTCTGGATGACAAAGGAAAAAATATTCAAACCGCAATTCCGGGACAACCTGTTGAAGTCCTTGGCTTGAGCGGAACACCAGATGCTGGCGATTCATTTACCGTGGTCGGCACAGAAGCCAAAGCGCGTGAAATTGTCGATTACCGTATGCGTAAGAAAAAAGGCAAGGAAGCAGCAATTGTTACCGGAACATCATTCGAACAATTATTGGCTCAAGCCCGCGAAAACAAAAAAGAACTGCCTGTCATTATCAAAGCAGACGTTCACGGATCTGTCGAAGCCATTGCAGGATCATTGTCCAAAATGGTTGCAGACAATACCGAAGTTGCGGTCCGCATCCTTCATACTGGTGTTGGCGCGATTACCGAGTCAGACATTACATTGGCCCGCGCATCGGGTGCATTCCTTGTCGGATTTAACGTCCGCGCAAATGCCCAAGCCCGTGACATGGCCAAACGCGACAAAGTGGATATCCGTTATTACAACATCATTTACAACATCATTGATGACGTAAAAGCTGTTCTCGGCGGATTGCTCTCGCCATTGGTTCGCGAAGAATATCTGGGTCAGGCTCAAATCCGTCAGGTGTTCTCGGTTACCAAAGTCGGGAAAATCGCGGGTTGTATGGTCACAACCGGAACCGTCAAACGTGGCGCGAAAGTTCGCTTGCTGCGTGATGATGTGGTTATCCATGAAGGCACTCTCAAAACCCTTAAACGCTTCAAAGACGAGGTTAAAGACGTCAAAGAAGGTATGGAATGCGGTATGGCCTTTGAAAACTATGATGATATCAAAGAAAATGACATCATCGAATGTTTCGAAGTGAAAGAAGAAACCAGAACGCTGGCGTAGATTTAATATGAAACCAAAAAACAAAGAAGCATCAAAAGCAGTTGGCCCAACACAGCGCCAATTGCGTGTAGGCGAACAATTGCGTCATGTGATTGTACAAACATTGCAACGCGGGCATTTTCATGATGCATTCCTATTGGAAAATGCATCAATGGTGACAGTATCCGAAGTGCGTGTATCCCCCGACATGAAACACGCAACAGCCTATACCATTCGTTTAGGCGGCGGTGATATGTCGGAATTTCTGACTGCGCTCAATGAAAATGCAGATATTTTCCAACGTGACATCGGACATGAAATTCGTATGAAATTCACACCGAAACTGCGCTTTACCGAAGATGACAGTTTTGAAAATTCGGCAAAAATTGATGCCATTCTGCACAACCTCCCTAAA
>CAZVSN010000012.1:25924-34016 GCA_964629455.1 uncultured Micavibrio sp.
TGACAGTTTTGAAAATTCGGCAAAAATTGATGCCATTCTGCACAACCTCCCTAAACCTGCTGCCGAGGAATAATGGCTCCCAAACCAAAAAATAAAATCTCTGGCTGGATTAACCTCAATAAGCCAGAAGGTGTCACATCGAATGACGCAGTCATGATTGTCAAACGTGCGCTTGGCTTTCCCAAAATAGGCCATGCGGGGACGCTTGACCCGCTTGCATCTGGTATCTTGCCGATTGCACTCGGTGAAGCAACCAAACTCGTTCAATACATGATGGATGATGATAAGGTCTATGTATTCACGGCGACATGGGGTGAACAACGCACAACCGATGACCGCGAAGGCGATGTGATAGCAACATCCGACATTCGTCCATCACAAACCCAAATCGAAGCGGTGCTTCCCGAATTCAAGGGAACCATCATGCAAAAGCCCCCTGCTTTCTCTGCCATTAAAGTTGATGGCAAACGTGCCTATGATTTGGCACGCGCAGGAGAAGACGTTGATTTGGCGGCACGCCCAATTGATGTGTATGAACTCGACCTCATCGAATGCTCAACCGATTCCGCAACCTTTCGCTGTGTCTGCGGAAAAGGCACTTATGTGCGCTCTTTGGCACGCGATATTGCCGAAAAATTGGGCACAAAAGCCTATGTCAGCAAGCTTTCCCGCGAAAATGTTGGCCCTTTTGGGGTAAAAGATGCGATTTCACTGGACATTTTCCGTGAAAACCCCGATAAAGACGACCTTGAAAGCAATGTGCTTCCTGTGCAGACCGTCCTGGACGACATCCCGGTACTGGCCGTAAATGACACAGAGGCAGCGCGATTGAAAAACGGACAAAAGGTAACCTTTATCTCTCGTCCCGATGTTGAAAGATTAGTGAAAGCTGGTCACGACATCAAAAATCGCGATGTTGGATTGATGATAGCCACCCACCACGGCAAAGCTTTGGCAATGCTAGAAGTGACAGGCGTCGAAGCCCAACCGGTGCGTGTTTTTAACCTCTAACTCTAAAAGGAGTACACGATGTCGATTAAGCCAGAACGCAAGACAGCAGTCATTGCAGATAATAAAACCAACGCAAATGATACAGGTTCCCCAGAAGTGCAAGTTGCCATTCTGACAGAACGTATCACCAATTTGTCCAAGCACATGGAAACCAATAAAAAGGATTTTTCCAGCCGTCGTGGTTTGATGACCATGGTTGCCCGTCGTCGTAAATTGCTCGACTATCTTATCAAAACCGCGCCTGATCGTTACCAAGCGATTATTGCGAAACTCGGTATCCGTAAATAGTTTCTGCCGAAGATTAGCCGTTGGCTAAATTTAGCGTAGCACTAATATATTAGATTTTTCTAAAACGAGCTTTACGGCTCGTTTTTTTTGGGTTAAACACACGCATATTCAATTTTATTTATATACGGAGTTTCGACTATAATGAAAAAATCACACCTGACTTCTTTGGCAGCTTTGGCTGTTCTTGCAACATCGACCCCTGCTTTTGCATGGGGAACTGATTGCGCTGGACTTCCATCCCATTCTGATTTGCAAACAGCTTTAAAAGCTGCACGCGCTGAAAAAAATGGTGGCCTGAACCTCGATATGTGGGCAACAGTAGTCAACCGTGCGGGTGTTGTATGTGCCGTATCCTACACTGGCGATACCGTTGATGCCCAATGGCCAGGAAGCCGTGTTATCTCAGCCCAAAAAGCAAACACAGCAAACGCATTCAGCTTGAAAGGCTTGGCGCTTTCAACAGCCAACCTCTATTCTGCTGTTCAACCAGGTGGAAGCCTGTTCGGTTTGCAAGAAAGCAATCCAGTCAACGTAAAAGCAGCCTATGATGGCAACCCAGAAAAATTCGGTTCCCGCAAAGACCCATTGGTTGGCGAAATGATTGGTGGCGTGAATGTATTTGGTGGTGGCCTTGCCCTCTATAACGACAAAGGCGAAATCGTTGGCGCGTTGGGCGTATCAGGTGATACATCTTGCGCTGACCACAACATTGCATGGCGCGCACGCAACACATTGAAACTGGACTTCGTTCCTGCTGGTGTGTCTGCTGATAAAAACGACAATATCATTTATGATATTAAAGACGGCAAAAGCGCTGGCGGCTTCGGTCAACCAACTTGCGGTGGCAAAGAAGTTGAGGTCTTGAAATCCCTTCCAAAAACTTCCAAAGTTGTTGTTGAAAAAGCTGCAGAAGAAAAAGCTCCTACCGATAAAAAATAAGAATTGCGTTTCTGCGTAAATAAAAACGGAGCCGCAAGGCTCCGTTTTTTACTTATTCACATTCTGTTGAATTGCACATCTTATCTTCAAATTCCAATGTAGAATGTTCGATATGCAATGATTTCAATTTTTGTTTAATTGCCGTTTTTACAATTTCAGCAGGAACACCCTCACGAGGCACAATATGAGCCTCTAACGCATAGGAATGTTCATTCAAATACCGAATATGAACATGATGGACATCATCAACACCATCCACCAATTTCATTTCATCAATCACAAATGGCAAATTGATATTTTCAGGCGCGCCATCAATCAGAATATTGCAAATCTTTGGCAAATCCTGCGCCGCATACCGCAACACATAGGCAGAAATAATCAAGGTAATCAACGGATCAATCCATGTCCAACCGAACATCAGAATACAAATACCAGCAATCACAACCCCGACAGATGAAAACATATCTGTCAGATTATGCAGAAAGGCTGCACGGATATTCTGGCTGTTTTTGGATTCACGATATGTCAGTAACGCCGTCCCGCCATTCACAAAAATAGCAAGGGTCGCAACGATAATCACCGTCCACCCTTCAACGGGGTGTGGGTCAAAGAATCTGACCACCGCCTCGTACGCCAGCCATAACCCGATAACAATCAATGTCAGGATGTTGGCAAATGCCGCAAGAGTTTCTACCTTTTTATATCCATAGGTGCGTTTGGCGTCGGCGTGACGGCGCGATATCTTTCGCGCAACCAACGCCAGCAACATCGCCGCCGCATCGGACAAATTATGCAACGCATCCGCAACCAGTGCGAGCGAGCCAGACAAAACCCCCGCAATAATCTGCGCAACAGTCAGGACAATGTTAATCACCACCGCCCATGACAATTTATTATCTGCACTTAAATGGTGATGACTATGCCCGTGATGATGGTGTGCACCATCACAATCATGATCATGGTTGTGATGATGCTCTGCCATCCTATGCCGCCAATTTATCAGCGAGATAATATTTCGCTGTGCGTTTGCCGTTTTCAAATTCCAGAACCAATGGTGATCCTGTTGGAATTTCTGTGGCATTGATATTTTCTGGTGTGTTCTCGCCGAGGATAATCAGCAATGCGCGCAGGGAATTGCCATGTGCCGCCACCAGAATATTTTTACCCGCATCCATTTGTGGTTTAATGGTTGACAGGTAATATGGGCGCACACGATTTTCAACAACATCCTGAAGGCTCTCACCACCCGGTGGTTGAACATCATAGGAACGCCGCCAGATATGAACTTGTTCCTCGCCATATTTGGCTTTAGTTTCATCTTTGTTAAGACCTGTCAAATCACCGTAATCGCGTTCACGCAAATCATCATGTTTAATCATGGTGGCAATCAATGCCGCCTGCCCTGCTTCGGTCAACGCAATTTCCGCAGTTGTGTATGCGCGTTTCAGTGTTGATGTGAACACCATATCAAAATTAATGCCAGCCTTTGCCAAATTCTCACCTGACAATTTCGCCTCGGCAATTCCTTGGTCGCTCAATTCCACATTATGAAAGCCGGTAAAACGGTTTTCCAAGTTCCATTGGCTTTGACCATGGCGCATCAACACAAGATAAGATTTAGACATAAAAATACTCCTGAAAGCGGTTAATTACGCCCTCAGGAGTATGGGAATTTCAGGTAAATTTCAAGTTCCTATTTAGGCTCGAAGGACACACCATCGATGATGGCTTGAATCTCTGGCGGTAAATCTTCCATTTCAGCCATAAGTTCAGAAATAGGTTTCTTTGGAGCCTTATCCATTGCCAAAACCTCACCAATGACATCTCTGACCAAATCCGGATCGGCTCTTTTCGATGACTTAACGGGAATCCGCAATCCCATTGTGGAATTTTCACCCGTCTTAACGGTCACAAAAAATGGAAACGTATACTTACCCATTCCAATCAAAAGAGCTCCCAGACTTGTCCCATGACCCATTTTAGAAATATCCGATTCCCGCACCCTATCCATCTCTGCCTGAGCCACATCCAAAGCAGGATGGGAAGACAAAACCTCTAAAATATCCATCGGGTCTTTGGATAAACCTTGTTCTGAAATCGGGAAACGGACGGTATTTTCACCAGTCGTAATATAGACGCCAGTTTCTTTGGGTTTCATCCAATAATCCAAGCCTCCTGCCTCCATGTTAAAGGCCTCCTCGATAGACAGAATTTGTGCATTTTCGTGGAAGATGTCTTGTAAAGCTGGCATGTAAACCTCGATTTTTTATAATTTATGATGATAATTACAAAAATATAGAAAAAACCAGCGCCCTTCAAGCACAAAAACACGCCTTTCCTTGACTTCCTGCACCAATCATGCGAAAAACTGACCCAGAAAAAGGTTATGAGATTGGGCTTATCGGTTGACGGTCAAATACAGAAAACGTCTGTATTTCAGTGTCCACCGACATCATCGAATCTCCCTCCTTCTTCGGGCAGTCGAACCATAGGGGTTTTGCTGTCGTTATACACATACTTGAAAGGTAAACTACATGTTTAAAACATTTCGCCAAGAAATTGATTTCGCAGGCAAAAAAGTAATTCTCGAAACTGGTAAAATCGCACGTCAAGCTGACGGCGCTGTCATGGCAACCATGGGCGGAACATCTGTTCTGTGTACGGCTGTTGCTGCAAAATCCATTAAAGCTGGGCAAGATTTCTTCCCTTTAACTGTTCACTATTTTGAAAAATTCTATGCTGCCGGTCGTATCCCAGGTGGCTTTTTCAAACGCGAAACAAAACCATCTGATGCGGAAACATTGATTGCGCGTCTGATTGACCGCCCTATCCGTCCATTATTCCCAGAAGAATTTTTGAACGAAGTACAAATCGTTTGTACAACCATGTCCCATGACGGCGAACATTTCCCTGATATGTTGGCGTTGATTGGTGCATCTGCCGCTCTTTGCATCGCTGGCGTTCCATTTATGGGCCCAGTTGCAGGATCACGCGTTGGTTACAAAAACGGACAATACATCATCAACCCAAGCATCACCGAAATGGAAGGCTCCGCCCTTGATTTGGTTGTTGCGGGTACGACCGAAGGCGTTTTGATGGTTGAATCCGAAGCCAAAGAACTGAACGAAGAAATCATGCTCGGTGCTGTTATGGCTGGCTGGAACGCATTCCAACCAGTTATCAAAGGCATTATCGCCTTGGCTGAAAAAGCAGCAAAAGAACCATGGGATGTTCCAACCGTTCCTGCACATATCACCGCAATGGAATCTGCCCTTAAAGCGAAATACGAGGCTGGTTTCCGTGATGCATATGCAATCAAAGTCAAACAAGACCGTTACAAAGCTGTTGGCGCTGTGAAAGATGCTGCTGTTGCAGAATTCACCAATGACGAAGCTGGTCTTTCAAAAGAAGCCGTTGCAAACGCATGTTTCAAATTGGAATCTGCGGTTGTGCGTGGCGACATTTTGAAAACAAAATCACGCATCGACGGACGCACAACATCCGACATTCGCCCGATTGTGTGCGAAGTTGGCATTTTGCCACGCGTTCACGGATCTGCGCTGTTCACACGCGGTGAAACACAAGCAATTGTTGTGACCACACTCGGAACAGGTCAAGACGAACAATTGATCGACTCCATTATCGGTGAATACAAAGAAGCCTTTATGCTTCACTACAACTTCCCACCATACTCGGTTGGCGAATGTGGTCGTATGGGCGCACCGGGACGTCGTGAAATTGGTCACGGCAAACTCGCATGGCGCGCCATTCACCCGATGATTCCTGCGGCAGAAGACTTCCCATACACCCTTCGCGTTGTATCGGAAATCACTGAATCCAACGGGTCTTCTTCGATGGCAACTGTTTGCGGTACATCTCTCTCCCTGATGGACGCTGGTGTTCCTTTGGAAAAACCGGTTGCAGGTATTGCAATGGGTCTGATTAAAGACGGCAAAGACTTCGCTGTTCTCTCAGACATCTTGGGTGATGAAGATCACTTGGGCGATATGGACTTTAAAGTTGCTGGTACTGCCGAAGGTATTACCGCACTTCAAATGGACATTAAAATCACATCCATTACCGAAGAAATCATGAAAATCGCTTTGGCACAGGCTCAACAAGGACGTTTACACATCCTTGGTGAAATGGCGAAAGCACTCAACACATCCCGTGGCGAGATTAGCCAATTTGCTCCGCAAATGGCTGTTATCAACATTCCAACCGACAAAATTCGTGATGTTATTGGAACAGGCGGTAAAGTTATTCGTGAAATCATCGAAAAAACTGGCGCAAAAATCGACATTGATGATGATGGAACAATCAAAATCTCTGCGGTTGATGGGAACTCTATTGATGCTGCTATCGAAATCATTCGTGGCATCACGGACGAGCCAGAAGTCGGCAAAGTCTATAACGGCAAAGTCGTTAAAATCATGGACTTTGGTGCCTTCGTAAACTTCATGGGCGGACGTGACGGATTGGTTCACATCTCTGAACTCGCTGACTACCGTGTTGCGAAAACAACTGACGTTGTTCAAGAAGCACAAGAAGTCAAAGTTCTGGTAACAGGTTTCGACGATCGCGGCAAAATCAAATTGTCGATGAAACGCGTTGACCAAGAAACTGGCGAAATCATCGCTCCTAAACCAAAAGAAGCAGACGAACAAGCTGCGGGTTAGAAATGATGATCAGATAATCAAAATCTCCGATAATCAGAAATGGTTGTCGGAGATTTTTTCTGATAAACTGATCAACTGATTATCGGAGAAACTAAAACATGCCCCTTAAACTCCCCACTATTATCGGTCATCGCGGTAACCGTCAGGAAGTCGGGTATGAAAACACTGTCGAAGTATTTGAGCACGCCCTGCAACATTCATCAGGATTTGAAACAGATATCGGACTATCAAAAGACAACCAAATCGTAATTATTCACGATACATTTTATACAGGCGACGCAGCCTTCTATGAACTTGCGACACGACTTGATAAACCATCACAATCTATTGTTGGGAAAAAACGCATTGACGAAATGGATTTATCGGAAATCCAACAACTTCGCCTTATCAACGGGCACCCAATCCCCGTTCTGGATGATTTAATTTCCCTTATCAAGAAATATCCAAACAAAATTTATAATATCGAACTCAAAGCACCCAACTCTGGATGCTTCATGATTGAACGCATGATAGAAAAAGGCATTTCATTTGATGTCGGAAACATCTTTTTCTCTTCATTTAACCATGCCGAAATATTAAGCATTCGCAAGCGCTTCCCACACATTAAACTAGATACGTTATTTGAACCCAGCAATACAAACGGGTGCAACATGTACCCATGGTTCCCACACAACGCATCGCTTTACACACCATTTTCTTTAGAGAACATAAACAACCCAATCATTCGTGATATTAACCCGGAATTTTTCGGTTTAAATGAATACGATGTCCGCGCCGATGTTCTAAGCGAGATAAGAAAACTTTATCCCACAACAAAAATTTATACATGGTGGTATTTTTCAGAACCTCCACCACGCGAAAACAAACGATTCATTCACACAATCAAACATTTACATCGCGCAGGTTTATTGGATATGCTCGCGGGCGTTATTACTGATTACCCATCGGAAATGACCAAAATGTTTGAAGAAAACTTTAGTTAAGGATTATTATGCCACTCAAACTTCCCATCATTATTGGCAATCGCGGCGCAAAGAATTATGCCCCCGAAAACACATTGGAATCTATTCATACCGCCGCCGATATGGGCATGAAATGGGTGGAGCTTGATGTCAAACTGACCAAAGATATGGTGCCCATCATCATGCATGATGACGACCTCGACCGCACCACCA
>CAZVSN010000013.1:0-2485 GCA_964629455.1 uncultured Micavibrio sp.
TTCACTGCTGGCTTTTTAGCTACTGCTTTTTTTACTGCTGGTTTTTTAGCTGCTGCTGGTTTTTTAGCTGCCACTACTTTTTTCGCGGCTGGCTTCTTAGCAACTGCTTTTTTTGCGGCTGGTTTCTTAGTTGCCGCTTTTTTTGCTACTGCCATGTTATTTTTCTCCTGTTTGAGGTTAGAACATGATTCGCAACAGTGTAACGCGAAATTCAAAAATTTCAAAACGCGAAATTCAATGTGGATATTTTCAATCCACATTGTGACCTATTCACAACAGATAGAGATGATGTGCAGAAAATTAAACGGCGGTTTTTTTGACCCAATCGGACAATTGAGATTTGGACATTCCACCAACTTTTGTCTCAACTGCTTGACCATTTTTGAAAACAATAAAGGTCGGTATGCCGCGAATTCCATACTGTGTAGGGATATTTGGATTCTCATCAATATTAATTTTGACGACCTTCACCTGTCCTGAAAATTCATTTGAAATTTCATCAACGATGGGGGACATCATCTTGCATGGACCACACCATTCTGCCCAAAAGTCAACAACGACTGGAACGGCAGAATTCAGAACTTCGGTCTGAAAATTTTGGTCGGTGACGGATACGGACATGATTTTTTCCTCTTACTCGGTGATTTGATTCGATTTTATTTGCTTCATAAGAGTATCGTTTGATGCCCCTATAAATCAAGTTCTGGTATCAAAAATATATTCTTTTAAACAGAAACAGGCATTAACAAAGGTTGGTCGGTCCATAATAGGGCACAAACAATCTCCCTGTCCGGATAAATGCGGGAAAGCGCGGTTTTGTAGGCTTTTAGCTGGTTTATATAGGCCAAAGGAATGTCATTTTGGTCGCGGGGAGAGGGGCGATTGGTCTTAAAATCAACAATTACAATTCTTTTATGTCCAATAACAAGCCTATCAATCTGTCCGCTAATCATACGTCCATCCCCCATATCTCCAGACACGGGAACCTCAGCCAATGAATCTTCTCCAAAAACATCGGCAAAGACAGGATCGTTGAGTATTTTTAATGTTTCATCAAGAATGTCCGCCCGAATTTCGGGTGATAAATCCTGACCCTGCCGATTTAGAAAATTTTCTGCTGCAGTGCGTCTATTGGCCAAAGGAATATCTGGTAAAATCTGGAACAATTTGTGGGTTATGTTTCCTCGTTTAAATCGGTGATGAGTGGCTGTACCCAATGGGGACAGCGCCCTATCCTGATCCTCACCACCTAATCGTGATGGTTGAATAGTTATCGGCAAAGGAATCTTATCTTCTTCAATGGTTGCGAAAACCCAATCAGGAAGTTGTGTTTTTATTACTTTTGAATCCGCTTTCTGCTTTTTCTTTTCTTTGTCGCCGACCTGTTCTGTTTCAATTCGTAATCCAGCAGCAACTGGCTTGGCATCTGGCAATGCCTTGAATGCGGTTGATACCAAATGATACCAACTTAATTCGTTGATATTTGGGGATGTTGTTTCGCCCATAATATATAACCTGTCCTGTGGGCGGGTCAGAGCAACATATAAAAGTCGCAAATGTTCGGACATGGCACTGTAATAGGCAGCGTCTTTTAACCCTTGATAAATATTACATCCATCCCCTGAACTGGCTGCCCATAAGGGGATATCGGGCGTATGGCCTGCGGCCTTTATCCATTGCAATGCACCAATTTTTGCCTTCTTGGGGATTGACATTGTGTCGGGCAGAAAAACAATTGGTGCTTCCAGTCCTTTAGATGCATGAACCGTCATAATGCGAACCTGATTGGGGCTATCTTTATCATTGGATTCTGTGTCACGTTTAATGACCAATTCGCTCTTTTCAATTTGGACAACCAATTCTTCCACTGAAAAGACGCCATCGGCTTCTTTGCTCAGGCAATAGGACAGAAATTCATCCAATGGATCAATGCAGTCAGCTCCAAGACAGGTTGCAAAGGCACCCCATCCCGATTTCTGACCATCAAACGGGCACACCCCATTCAGGATATCGTCAAAGAAATCGAATGGCTTGCTGGTTCTTGCTTTATAAATGGCTTGGCGAAGCCACTGGACAATTACAGGCCTTCCCGTTGTCTGAAGAGAGTCCCATAAACTTCCTGAACGCCCCAAGGCCAATTGCATTAAATCATCTTCGCTCAGACGAATGAATGGTGCTCTTAACAAACATGCCAACGACAAATCGTCCTCTGGGTATTTTGCAAACTTTGCCAGAGCCAGACAGTCCATAATGGCAATCTGATCCGTCAATTTCATGCGGTCAACGCCACTCACTGGGATTCCACGGAGTTTCAACTGGCGAACCAAATCACCCACAAACGGTGTACGCGAACGCACCAGAACCAGAATATCGCGGGGTTCAATCGGGCGGCCTTCTGATTTTAAAATTTCTTTGCTCTCCATCCACCCCCAAATAGTCTGGGCAATTTTACCAGCAAGGGGGGATGTGGTGGGGGATGTGGTGG
>CAZVSN010000013.1:2585-33125 GCA_964629455.1 uncultured Micavibrio sp.
GGGGGATGTGGTGGGGGATGTGGTGGTCTGGGCCGTCTGGGCCTGCTGTCCTTGTGGCCGCCCCATCTGATCAAGCGATACAGGGGGCAACTCCCATTGAATGGGTTTATTCTTATTATCGGCCTTTTCATGAATAATAGGATCCCATAATTCCACCAGACCTGCGGCTTTATCGCGGTAACTATAATGGGTGAGGGTTTGTCCAGATGGTAACCCCAAACGGCGCGTTAAATCGGCGTTTTTAAAAACAGAATCAACCAATTGTAAAACTGGGCGGGTTGACCTGAATGATGTTTCTAAACTCACGGGTCTAAATTCACGATTGGCTTCTTCAGACCTTTTGGCAAAAAAATCACGCATGGTTTGAAAGGCTTCGGGGTCTGCCCCATGGAAACTGAAAATTGATTGTTTTTCATCGCCCACCACAAATAAACTACGGCGGCGGGTATCTTGCCCATGACCCGATAGGAATTCATCGCTCAAACGACGGATGATTTCCCATTGATGGGCATTGGTATCTTGTGCTTCATCAACAAGAATGTGGTCAATACCTTCATCCATCTTGTAATGAACCCATTCCAGATTCTGCGATTCCAGAAGTGTACGCGTTTTTAGAATAAGATCGTTAAAATCCAGCGCATTGCGCTCTTTCTTTCTCGACGTGTATCGGGTCAGGCATATATCAACAATCGCCATCAGATCAGATGTCTGTTCGGCTTGGCGCAACACCGCCAAATTGTCCTGTAATATAAGATATAACTCAGCCGCCTTGCTGATTTTTTCTATTACTTCAGGGTTGCTGGCCTCTAATTTCTTGCCGATACTGCGAATACCCATCTCTTTTGTAAAAAGAGCATCGCGGAACATGGCAATATTTGTCCCACGCTCTGCCGTTGATAACGCCAACCATTCGGCGAGTTTTTGACCTGATTTTTTATATGTATCGGCGGCTGTTCCCAATGTTTTTGCAACATACAACAAATCTTCATTGGAAATTCCAGACAAGAATTGGGACATATAATCATGCGCTTTAAGATTTGGGTTATACCCCAAATGTTCAATGATTGTGTCACGAATACCTTGTTTGCTACATGAAAACAGAAACTCTGTTACCTCACGCGTTTTTGACATCGCAGCAAGCAAAGTTTCCCGCAATTTGTCCATATCCATATAGGTTGCAATGCGCGCAAAAACTGGCTCTAGATCTTGATTATTACCACTTTCGATGGTTCGGATAAAATCATCAACTATCTGTCGCAACATATCATTGGCGCTGGATTCATCGAGCACCGTAAACCCTGGCGTTACCCCCGATTCAATTGCAAAGCGCCCCAAGGTCGATTGGCAGAAAGAATGGATGGTCATAATAGACAATCCGCCCGCGACATCCAGAACGGTTGAGAATAATTTGCGTGCTGCACTTAAAACATTTTCCGTTGGCGGTTCGCCCAGCAACTTTTCTAAATCTTCATAGAGAGCAGGCTCATCCATGACCGCCCATTCGCCTAATTTATTTTGAACACGAATAGCCATCAATGCGGCGGCGGCTTTTGTAAATGTAATACATAGAATTTTATGGGGTGCAGCGCCGCCCCACCGCCCCGCAGGGTCAGGCAATAACAGACGCAGAACACGGTCAGTTAAAACCTTGGTCTTTCCGGAACCAGCAGAGGCCGCGACCCAGACATCATAATCAGGTGTTGCCGCAATCCGTTGCCGAATATTGGGATTTGAATCGGTCGGTAATCCAACGGAGTGCGCAGAAGCATTAGCCATCTTGTCCCTCCGTACCATCATCATCGCCTTCGGATTCGCCACTTGACCATTCAGATGTCCGCGCCAAATGGGCATAGGCACGTTCATCATCATATAATCTACCCATAGACGGACGCGCGATATACGGCGTTTGAGGGTCTTCAAACTTTTCAACCAAATTGGATAGCCCCAGTTCTGTTGCCGCAATCACATCTTCCATTTCTGACTTGATGGGCTGAACCTTTCCCGCACCGCTATAAGATCCCGATAATTTCCAATAGGCCATGACATGCGTTGGTTCTGGTTGTGATTTATACCCACCTTTGGATAAAATCAGAGCCTCAATCGGCAATTGCGGTGCGGTTCCATTCCTGATGCGATAAGCCTCTGGCGGTGTTCCTGTTTTATAATCCAGAACAGCACATCCACCAGTTTTAAGGCGATCAATACGGTCAGCTTTGGCGGTCACTGTAAAATGACGACCCGATTTTTCATGCCTGTATATTTCCAACTGACCCGTTTCTTCCTGTATCCACGGCAAAGCGTCTTTGCGCCAATTGGTTTCCTCGTTTACAAACCAATCTACCAACCGTTCAAATCGGGGCCACCAATAATGCCACTGTAAAGAAACGTCCTCAAGTTCGTTTAATTTCTGACGCGCATTTTCCAATATGATTTCTTTCGCATCGGGCGGCATCGCATGGGGATAGGCGCGAACAAAGTCCAACAAAACATCATGGACAAAACTCCCCCTATCCGCATGGGTTTTGTCTGCATCGATGGAATCCAGCATTTTTAGTTTTAAAATTTTTTCAGCATAAACCCGATATGGGTTTTTCATCCATTTTTCTATCCATGTTGCAGATAGAATGACTGGGCGCGCAGATTGCGGCGGACAGGGTGCAGGAATTGATGCCGTTAAAGGTTTACTTTGATGATCGGGATAATCCATAGATTTAACCCATGATAAATAATGGCTGCCCCCCATCCACATCTCTTCTTTGCCTGCGGCTTTTAAAAGTGTGCGAAATTTCTGTAGCCAACGTGCCGGAACAGTTGCCGTGCCTTCATCTTTAATGCTTCTGGTTATAAAAACTTCGTCGGCGGACATATGTTCGGCAAAATCATGTGCTGCCAACCCCACACCGCGTTCTACCGAAGGAAGACCAAAATTACGGCGCATTGGACGCGACATCCATGGGTCATGCCCTGCATCACGCGGCCACGATTCTTCGTTTAAGCCACCCAATATCATCACATCCCGATGAATTAAACGAGATTCCAATTGTCCCAAAATCAAAATGCGCCGATGGGGTTCATTGTCCGCACGATATTTTTCAGAAGTCAATAATTCACGGAAAACAGACGCAAACATATCAAATGACAATGCGGGAACCAAATTCGCATACCCCATGACATTTGCAACAAATCTTGATAGGGCATCGCTCTCTGCCCGCCCCCACAGAAAATCCTTATCTGCAAAGCCTTCTGCAACTTCTATCATTGCCTGACAAAGAACATCTACCTTATGCGGGCCCTCTCCTAAACTCAAGAAAGGGGCGAATATGTCTTGCATCATAAGAAGTGTTTTGTCCAAGTTCGAGAATTGTGCTTTTTTTATTTCCACCCGCCGCAGCAACCCATCAAACCCCGCAGCAGGCCTAGGGCCACGCAAAACACGCCGTTCAAATTCATTGACATCAGATAAGGGGATTTTTCGTTGATAGTCATGCTTCAGCACATCCAAAACAGCAAGCGGGGAAAAATCACCACAAAATGCACCCAATATCGCAAGAAAGAAAATTGCACCCTGTGTTGTTGCCAATGCTCCGCCCGCACTATCATCAACTTCGATATTCCATCTATGGAGTGCCGTCATCACACGCCGCGCCAAGGTACGATCAGGTGTTACAAAACAGGCTGTCTTGTTCGGTATCTCTAAAACTTCGCGCAGAACAAGTGCAATTGCCGCCGCTTCTTCACGCGGGCTGGGCGCTTCGATCATTTTTAGTTTATCCAATGCGCTGTCGGTCACCACATCATTTGCAACACCAAATGTTTCAATCGGGCGCATCATGGCACGCAAAAGGTTGATACGCTTACTTTGCGTTCCTTCTGCTTCTGGCCAAATCCTGACATCCTCGCGTGTTTTGTTCATCCGATTCAGCAAATTACGCATTGTGGCCTGAGGGTGATTGTCGGTTATAGAATCCCAACTTTCAACATCTAACCCCAAATCCAAACCCGGAAGAACAACGCATCCCTGTGGTAAGTTCGCAACCACCTTTAACAATTCACCTGCCGATGGAATCGAACCTGTAGATCCCGCAGCAATGATAGGGGTCTGGGGCGGGTGATCGCGCCATAGATTGGCCAATGATTTTAACAACCTGTTGCGTCTATCGGCTGGATCAATTTGTCCACGTTCCTCTAGAATCTTAGGCCATTGTGCGGTTACTATTTCCAAGAAAAGCAGGGTTTGCGCCCAATGGTCTGACAAATCGCTGGGCACAATGTTTTTTAAACCCGAGAAATCAAGATTCTCTGTATGCACCGTATCAATCAATCGCGCCAAATCATTCGCCAAAGACAGGGCCGCATCCAGCCCCAGTGAAGAATCTTTTCTCTGCACAAGGTCTGAGAGAAGAAATTGGCGTTCTAAATTCGATATTGCCGGAGGAATATCATGCCCCGATATCCCAAACCCCGACAGATACAATTCAATTTCTTCGGCATCCACATCCCCAATGGGTTGTAGGCGCGGCAATAAGAGAGGCTTCCCTTTTGATAGTTCCAAAAACGCATCCCGCAATTCGCGACTCGCACGACGGGTCGGAAGCAAAACACGCATTTGCGTTAAAGCAGATTGATCACCGGAACTCATTTCAAGCAACCCACGGGCAAGGTATTTTAAAAACCCTGTGCCCGATGGAATTGTGTAAAGCCCCTGACGTTTCACTCTGTTTGACCGTTATTAACCGTGAAAATCTTCGACAAATTTATTAAGGAGTTTCACGCCATAGCCGCTCGCAAATGGAACGGGGCAGGTTGGTGTTGATTTGCTCATCGCAACACCCGCAATGTCCAAATGCGCCCATGGTCGGCCTGCATCAATAAATTCACCAAGGAATGCCGCAGCCGTACACGACCCGCCGTAACGCCCAGCGCCAATATTTTTAATATCCGCAAAAACAGAGTCCATTTCACGACGGAAAGATTCATCCAATGGCATCCGCCAGACTTTCTCACCCGTTACGGCAGAGGCTTTTTCCAATTGTTCCCACAATGGGTTGTCATTGGCAAAAACACCGCAATAATTCAAACCAAGAGAAATCATGATAGCGCCTGTCAAGGTTGCCAAATCAACAATCAATTTTGGATCATATTTTTCCTGAACATACGTCAAGGCATCCGCCAACACTAACCGCCCTTCGGCATCTGTGTTCAATATCTCAACCGTCTTGCCACTATAAGATGTCACGATATCGCTTGGGCGGGTGGCTTCATCCGATATTGCGTTTTCTGCAAGTGCAACAACAGCCACAACCGGAACCTTACATTTGCGTTTGGCAAGCATGGACATTAATCCCACCACTGTTGCCGCACCACCCATGTCCATTTTCATGTCCATCATGCCCTCGTATGGCTTAACATTTAAACCACCGCTATCAAAGGTGATGCCCTTACCAACAAACGCCAAAGGCTTTTGTTTCTTTTGTTTATCGCTTCCTGTGCCCGCCCAACTCATCACAACCAAACGCGGCAAATGCTCTGATGCTTGGCCCACTGCCATCAAACAGCCCATGCCCATTTTGGTAAGCGCTTTGTCGTCAAGAACTTGAACCTTCACACCCAAGGGTGTGAAGGTTGATTTAATTTTTGCTGCAAAACTTTCAGGATATAATTTGTTTGGTGGTGCATTTACCAAATCACGAGTGAGCGCAACAGAATGTGCCAAAGCATCATTATTGACGGACATTTTAGCAAGCTCTTTTGAATTGCCTGTGACAATTGTCACAGATTTTAATTTTTCTTCCGCCTTGTCTTTCTTGATGGTTTTGTATTCATCAAATGTATATATGCCCAATTGCAAACCCAACAAAAGCGATGACATCACATCTGTTTGTGCATCCTGAACATCATCCGCATTCATAATGGCTGCTTTTATTGAGCCCTGTGCCATTAATGCTCCTGCCAACTTTCCGCCTGCGGTTTCTATTGCATCGGCAGATAATTTGCTTTTATTTCCTAGACCAAGAACAATAACGCGCAAATAATCTGCTTTCACAGGCAGGGCAATTGATAAGGTCTGGCCGCACTCTGCTTTGAATTTTGCATGAGATTGTATTTGATGGGATAAAATCCCACCCAGCTTCTTATCAAGTTCTTTTGCGGCCGATTGTAATTTTCGGTCATCAGTCACCAAAATAATGGCCGTATCAACTTTACCAGTTAATTTTGCAGAAAAATGAATGGCAGGACTTGTTATAGGCATATTTTAACTCGCTTGGTTGTGGTCTGGATTGATATCTGATAAACCTACACTGGAAGCGCCCCCACTTCAATAAGACTCATAACCATTGGGGTGATTTTTAAATGCGCATTATTGATTTATATATTTTTCGCCAAACGTTTATCGCCACAGTTTTTGTGACGCTGGTTCTGGCTGCGCTGGTTTTCCTGACCCAATCTATTCGTTTTCTGGATCTGGTTATTAATGCGGGTGCGTCAGGATTGATGATATGGGCGCAAACTTTTCTATATTTACCAGGGTTCTTTGAAATTATTCTTCCCATCGGCATGGTGGCATCAGTCCTGTTTATATATAATCGCCTAACGATGGATAGCGAGCTGGTTGTTCTCCGCGTTCTTGGGTTTTCACCGCTTCACCTTGCAAAGCCCGCGCTTTTATTGGCTAGTTTTCTTGGAATCTTATTATTCATCATTATGGGATGGGTTGCACCCGCCAGCAAAACAGAGGCGCTGTCCATGCGCCAGAATATAAAGGCACAAATGTCTTCCCTTATTTTTCGTGAGGGGATATTTAATGAAGCGGGCAAAAACCTGATGGTTTATATTCGGGACAGAGATGCCAAAGGCGAGCTTCATGGCCTGATTATTCACGATACACGCGACCCTAAGAAATCACCATCCACCGTTATTGCTGGTCGCGGGGTTTTGGTATCCAGCAATGCTGGGCAACAGGTTCTGGTTTATGATGGATCACGCCAAGATATTGACCCCCAGACAGGCGTTCTCAGACGCCTTGATTTTGAACGCTATACCATTGATTTACCTGAAGAAACAAAGACAGATTTAAAGAGATGGAGAGAGCCAGATGAGCGCAATATCAATGAGCTCTTTTCTGCTCTGAACGACAAGGCAGGAGAAACGCGCGCCTCACGACGCGAGTTTAGGGTTGAATTACAAAAACGATTTCTGGTTCCTTTTCTGGTTCCCGGATTTGCAGCAGTTGGTTTATCGCTATTGCTCATTGGGGCGCATGACAGGCGCGGGCAAAGCAAACGCATTCTGGTTGCTGTGGCAATTGTTGCGATTTTAGAAATCCTTTTTCTGAGCAGTTATAACATTGCCAAACAATCCTCTTTCGGCTTCCCGCTCATGTTGTTGACAGTTATTCTGCCTTATTTATGGGCAACGTCCGCTTTCTTAAAAGAAAAACTTTTCAAGTGGGGAAGCATCTAATGTTATCATTCCTTAACTCGACACTGTCCAGATACTTAACACGCATTTATATCCTGAATTTCTTTGGACTACTGGCTATCTTGCTCGGCGTTGTATTCCTTTTTGATACGATTGAATTATTGCGCCGTGCGGCAAAGGTTGATGATGTCCCCGCCTCGCTTGTGATAAAAATGAGCCTGCTTAAACTGCCTGAAATGGCAACCATTATCGCCCCTTTTGCCATCTTGTTTTCTGCCCTTTATAGTTTCTGGCAACTGGCAAAACGCCATGAACTTGTTATTCTCAGAGCCGCGGGTGTTTCTGTTTGGCAATTTTTACTTCCTGTCACTTTGTCAGCCATGACGGCAGGTTTCATTATGATTACCCTTATTAATCCACTCAGTGCCGCTTTCTATTCCCAATACTCATCATTGGAACGCACCCATTTAAAACGCGAAGATACAAGTATCATTGCGGTCTTTGACCAAGGTTTGTGGCTGCGCCAAGATATGATGGACAAAGGGTATGCTATTCTTCATGCAGGAAACATTGACCCAGACTGGCGACTACGCGATGTGATGGTTCTTTCTTTCGGGAAAGATAATCTGTTTCGGGAAAGATTAGATGCGCCCTCTGCCACTTTAAAAAGAGGCTATTGGCTTTTAAAAGATGCTGTCCACAACGCCCCTGGAAAAACGTCATCCCGATCGGATGCGATATCCATTCCCACAACATTAACGGCAAAAGATATCGAAGAAAGTTTTTCAAGCCCCCAATCCATGGGATTCTGGATGATGCCCTCTTTCATCAGAACTCTTGAAGCAACAGGGTTTGATTCAACGCGGGTTCGCATCCACTTTCAATCCTTGCTTTCGCAGCCATTTCTTTATGCGGCCATGGTTTTATTGGCGGCTTGTGTTGCCCTGCGCCAACAACGCCAAGGGCAAAGCTTTACTTTCGTTGTAATTGGCGTTTTAACGGGATTTGCCATATTTCTTATGTCAAACTTTTTGCAGGCTCTCGGCTCCTCTCATCAACTTCCTGTTTTTCTGGCAGCGTGGAGCCCAACTCTGATTGCCACACTTTTTGGAACAACCATTCTGCTGATGCTTGAAGATGGCTAATGGTGGGATATTTCTGCAACACACTCCCCCTTTCATATCAATACGCCCTTGACCCTGTAAGGTTTTCGCGTCAGGTTTATTTCGGATTTTTTGTATTATTAACAAAGTTCTAACACATACCTGATGAAATGGGTGCAAGTTAGAATTTCATGTGGGGTTTTCTATGATAAAAAGTTTTAAAATTGTGCTGACGCTTGCCGCGACAACAGTCCTGTTGTCTGCCTGCTCTACATCTGGAACGGGCGATGCATCCGATCCGATTGAAGGGGTGAACCGCAGCATTTTCAAATTTAACGATGTTGTTGACACAGCCGTTCTGAAACCTGTTGCCGAAGGCTATCGCGCTGGCGTTCCGAAACCTGCGCGTATAGGTGTTCGCAACTTCCTTCGTAACGTAAAGACACCAACATTGGTTGCAAACAACTTGTTGCAAGGCGATGTCAGCTCAGCGGGGAACGATATGACCCGTTTCATGGCAAACACCTTCTTCGGTCTTGGCGGATTGGTTGATGTTGCTGGGGCAGAGGGCGTAAAATACAAAGAAGAAGATTTTGGACAAACGCTCGGCACTTGGGGTGTTGGGAATGGCCCGTATGTGGTTCTTCCTCTCCTTGGTCCAAGCACAGTACGCGATACAACAGGTCTGATTGTTGATGCTTATGCCGACCCTCTTAACCGTTGGCTCTCTAATACTGATCGCGAAGCTTGGTACTATGGTCGTGTTGTCCTTGCTGGCATCGACAAACGTGAGTCCTTGCTTGACGTTCTGGGAGATCTGAAAAAGAACTCGATTGACTATTATGCCGCCACTAAGAGCGCCTACCTCCAGAACCGTAGCGCCTTGGTTTCAAACAACGGTAACGGAACAAACGTTCCTGATATGCCTTAGTTAAGGCTTTGAAATTAAAAAAAGGGGGCTTAGGCCCCCTTTTTCCGTTTGATTTATAGCTTTCAATTCTAGAAAAACTATACTAAGAGAGAGCTTAATTGGGAAACTTAAAGTAAACAGGACAAAAAATGTCAAAAATGAAATCGTTCTTACATCTTGCCATTGTGATGGTTGCCGCAACTCTTGCCTTCACAAGCACCGCGCACGCCATTGATAATTCTGAACAAGCCGCTCTTGATTTTGTGAAAGCGACCGCCGAAAAAGGGCTAACTTTCCTTTCTCAACCAAATAGCACGCAAGAATTTAAAAAACAGGAATTTAAAAAACTATTGAATAATAGTTTTGACATGGACACCATTGCACGCTTCTCTCTTGGAACGTACTGGAATTCATCCACTCCTGCTCAAAAGAAACAATACTCTGACCTCTTTAGAAAAATGGTTGTAAACGTTTATACAGAACGCTTTGGTGACTATAAAGGTCAGAAATTTGAAGTAAAATCTGCTCGTCCTGTCGGGAACGCAGATGCCTTGGTTACGTCATACATTGTTCCAACAGATGGTGGTGACAATATTCAAGTTGACTGGCGCGTCCGTAACAAAAACGGTGTCATGAAAATTGTCGATGTTTTGGTATCTGGCGTAAGCATGAGCGTTACCCAACGATCTGACTTCTCCTCTGTTATTCAACAGGGCGGTGGTAAAATTGACGTTCTAATTGATTATCTCAAAAAGAAGAGCTAGTTCGAAAAAATCCCCCAAAACCCCGAACAGTGTTTCGGGGTTTTTATTTGCTTGTGTTTTTCCATCCACCCCTATATAAATTATGAAAATAATAGAGTTTTATGATGATTGACAGAACCAACTTGGAATCTCTTATTAACCTTGCGCTTGATCAATTCAGGACCGCCGCAAATAATCATGCCAAAAAGCCAGAAGGTACTGCGCTTTCAACATCTGGGGGTATTAATTTTGGGGGTCATTCCTATAATGACACCATCAGTTCTGGGGGAAATGCCCTGAGCGCTATTCAGCGTCATTTGGACATTTTTGTTAAAGACGACATCCAGAAAAAATTTGAAATTGCGGCAATCGTCATCGCAACCCCCTATGATCAAAAAACCAAGCTGCCCCAAGATCCACACGAAAATACTTTGAATGATTTGGCTGAATATATCGGAACAAGCGATGGCCAGATTGTTTATGTTGTATCCCCCAATCACGATGAAATTCGTACAATAAAACTTTAGGCAAACTTTAAGCCCCATAAACTTTAACTCTTGACCTTCTCTCACGAAGATTCCATCGTATTGCCATGTCCAGATTACACTCTACTTTTACCCGTTTAAAAACAGAAGGTCGTGCCGCCTTGGTTTCTTATGTTGTGGCGGGCGACCCCAACCAGACAACAGGGCAACAGATACTCGATGCCCTGCCAATTGCTGGCGCAGATATTATCGAACTGGGGGTTCCCTTTACCGACCCGATGGCTGATGGCCCCACGATACAGGCGGCAGATATCCGCGCATTAGCGGCAGGAATGTCCCTGTCAAAGGTGCTTGATATGGTGCGTCAATTTAGAACAAAAAATGCAACAACGCCGATTGTTTTAATGGGGTATTACAATCCCATTTATGTGTACGGCACTGAACGGTTTTCTAAAGATGCCGCAACCGCAGGGGTTGATGGTTTATTGATTGTTGATTTACCGCCAGAAGAAGACGGTGAGATCAGAGAAGATTTACAGTCTGTAGGAATCGATTTAATTCGTTTGATTACACCAACCTCGACTGGCGATCGTCTGAAAAAATTAGTCAATGGTGCAAGTGGGTTTTTATATTATGTATCAATTGCTGGTGTTACAGGAACCGCCGCAATTGATGTGCCCGCCGTTGCAGAAAAATTAAAAGAAATCAGATCAGTCACATCCCTTCCGATTGCGGTTGGGTTTGGCATTCGCACCACTGAAGATGCGCGCGCCGTTGGGCAGATTGCTGACGGGGTTATTGTCGGGTCCAGCTTTGTAAAAATAATCGAAAAAACAGTTGAAAATCAGGTGGTTAGCGAAATATCCCGCCAAGCATCCGCCTTTCGTGATGCTTTAGCTTGAGATTTCCTATCCTTTTCCTCTATAATCCCCGCTTGTTTTGAAACCTTAACAGACAAGAGCAAAACTCTATGAACTGGTTATCCAATCTCATTCGTCCCAAAATTCGTTCCATCGTTGGCGTCAGCGATGTGCCTGATAATTTATGGCAAAAATGCCCATCCTGCGAAGGAATGTTGTTCCACCGCGATTTAACCGAAAATATGAATGTCTGCACCCATTGCGGACACCACATGAAAATCTCGGTCAAAGACCGTCTGGCGATGCTGTTTGATAACGGATCCTACAAACGGGTTGAGGTTCCATCTGTTCCTGCTGATCCCCTCAAATTCAAAGATAAGAAAAAATACAGCGATCGTTTAAAAGATTCCCAATCCAAAACGGGCGAAAAAGATGCCATCATCGTTGCCGAGGGTGAGATTGGTGGATTGCCTGTTGTGATTGCCGCATTCAATTTCGATTTTATGGGTGGGTCCATGGGCGCCGCCGTTGGCGAAGGTATTGTCCGCGCTGCGGAAACTGCTGTTGCTAAAAACGCTGCGCTTCTGGCTATCCCTGCATCGGGTGGGGCGCGTATGCAAGAAGGCATGGTGTCATTAATCCAATTGCCACGCACCGTTATTGCCGTGCAAATGGTCAAAGATGCGGGGCTTCCTTATATCGTCCTGCTGACCGACCCAACCACGGGCGGCGTCAGTGCATCATTCGCTATGCTTGGTGACATCCATATGGCTGAACCAGGTTGTATGATTGGCTTTGCCGGAAAACGCGTGATTGAAGAAACTATCCGTGAACAATTGCCAGCGGGATTCCAAACCGCAGAATATCTGCGTGACCACGGTATGGTCGATATGGTTGTTGCCCGCAAGGATTTGAAAGAAACCATCGGACGCATCCTTAGCCTTTTGATGAACCGTACAAGCTTTGGCGATGACCAAAACGGACGCGGCACATCTAAAAAAGGAACATCGGCTTCTGGCAAGGCTGGTTTGTTTTCAGGGGCCACTCCTTTTTCTACGCACGCAACAGTCAATGAATTGAATGTTGCCAATGATAAGGATCAAAACAAAAAATCCATTCGTGCAGCGAAGAAATAATATAACCATGCAACGCATTATGCCGGATCAGTTTGACCCTGATCCGTGCCTTCAAACCCTGCTTGATCGCCTGACATCCTATTATCCCAAGGCCATTGATCCCAATCTGGATAGAACGTTGCGTCTTCTTCATGATTTGGGCGATCCCCATTTGTCCATCCCCCCCGTTATTCATGTTGGTGGAACAAATGGCAAAGGGTCTACGCTTGCTTATCTTCGTGCCATTACCGAGGCAGCAGGATTAACGTGTCACAACATGACATCACCGCATCTGGTTCATTTTAATGAACGGATTGTTATCGCGGGACAGAACATCACCAATACGGATTTCATCACGTTGATTGAAGAGGTTGAGGAAATCAATAACGGGCAAGAAACAACATCGTTTGAGATTATTACCGCCGCAGGATTTCTGGCATTTGCACGCGCAAAAGCAGATTTAACGTTATTAGAGGTCGGTATGGGCGGGCGATTTGATGCAACCAACGTTATCCCTGCACCTCTTGCGAGTATTATTACAGTTATTTCCCGTGACCACACCAAATTCTTAGGCGATACGTTGGATAAAATCGCATTCGAGAAGGCTGGAATTATCAAAGACAATACGCCCTGCATCATTGGCCCACAAATACGCGCTGGATTAGTGGCGGGTGTTATGGATGTATTCGAAGATGTCGCTGCAGAACACCACGCCCCACTTTACCGACACGGCATTGAATGGTCTTATGATATCTTGCCTGAACGTTTTATTGTCCATACAGAAAATAATGCGTTTGAATTTCCGCGACCAAATTTATTGGGCGACCACCAAATCGGAAATGCCGCAACTGCCGCAATGACCCTTCTTACTATTCAAAATAAACTGCCTGTCCCGTTATCGGCCTATGACACGGGCATCACCCATGCCAAATGGCCGGGGCGTTTACAACGCCTGACACAAGGGCCATTGGTTGGCATGATACCACCCCATATCGAACTGTGGATTGATGGCGGTCATAATGACAGTGGCGGGATGGTTTTGCGCGACCAAATCAAAACATGGACAGCAGAAGATGGAAAACCAGCGCATGTTATCCTTGGGATGCTCAACACAAAAAACCCGAAGGAATTTGCAGATTTTATCCTGCCTCATGTGACCAGCGCACAAGCTATCACCATCCCCGACCAACCCTTGAGCCTCAGCGCAGAGGATTTGGCGGGCGCATTACAGATTCCCGTTTCTGCATCCATCGAATCGGCCATCCAAAAAATATGCGCGGGAACAAAAGCCCCCGCGCGTATTCTGATAACTGGTTCGTTATATCTGATGGGATATATCCTAAAAGATAATTCCTAAGCAGCAACCACGTTCACAATTTTATTCGGCACAACGATAATCTTACGGATTGTTTTGCCTTCCAATGCACGAACAACACTCGCATCTGCCATGGCAATTTTCTCTGCCTCAGCCGCCGCAGCATTGATCGGCAACGTAATGGTTGTTCGCAGTTTGCCGTTAATCTGAACGCCGATTGTAATGCTGTCTTCCACTAAGAAGTCAGGATTGGCAACGGGCCACGGGGTTGCAACCAATAAAGAGGCGTTCCCCAATTCCGCCCATAATTCTTCCGTGATATGGGGAATCATCGGGTTAAATCCGCGCAGCAAGAATTCAATCGCTTCGCGATAAATTGCTGTGTCGCCTGATTGTGGTTTGAATTCCTCAATCGCGTTATTCAATTCACGCAGACGTGCAACTGCCTTATTCATGTGGAAGGCTTCGATATCTTCACCCACCTTGGCAATTGTCTGATGCGCCTTTTGTTGTAATTTTAAAGCCGCATCAGATGGCGCTCCCTGTAGAGCGGAAAGTATCGTCGATTTGTTCTCGCTCACCAAACGATAGAGGCGGTTCACAAAGCGCCACGCGCCTTCCAGACCAGACTCTGTCCATTCCAAATCACGGTCAGGTGGAGAGTCAGAGAGGATAAACAACCGCGCCGCATCGGCACCATAAGTGTCCAGAATATCTTGCGGGTCGATGGTGTTGCGTTTGGATTTCGACATTTTCTCAACACGTCCAGCGACCACAGGTTCATGGTTGCCAGATGTTAAAACCCAATTCCCAGATTCATCGCGCATTACATCTTTCGGATAAACCCATTTGCCGTCCTTATCCTTAAACGTCATGTGGTTAATCATGCCTTGGGTATAGAGTCCTGCGAAAGGTTCAGGCGTGTCCATATATCCGCATTCGGACAGGGCGCGAGTAAAGAAACGAGAATACAGAAGGTGCAAAACAGCATGTTCCACACCGCCAATATATTGGTCAACTGGCAACCAATACGATGCTTTGGCCTTATCAAACCCGATTTTTGTATTGTTCGGATCGGTATAGCGCGCAAAATACCATGACGATTCAAAGAATGTATCAAACGTATCTGTTTCGCGTTTTGCGGCGGCACCACATGTCGGGCAAGTTGTATGTTTCCATGTCGGATGATGTTCCAACGGATTTCCCGCTTTATCAAACTTCACATCATAAGGAAGTTCAACTGGCAATTGGGATTCGGGCACGGGAACAACACCACAGGCATCGCAATAAATAATCGGTATCGGGCAACCCCAGTACCGTTGGCGGGAAATCCCCCAATCGCGCAGACGATATTGGGTGACACCTTCACCGCGTTTCATCGATTCCATTTTTGCAATGGCTGCGGCTTTTGCTTCAATAACTGGTTTTCCGTTCAGGAAATCAGAATTTATCATGACGCCTGCATCGGTATAGGGCAACTCAACTGCAGAGCCATCTTCAGGTGCAACGACCTGCACAATATCCAGATTATATTTTTTGGCGAATTCAAAATCGCGCGGGTCATGCGCAGGGCATCCGAAAATTGCCCCTGTTCCGTAATCCATCAAAATAAAATTGGCGAGGAATAATGGTAATTTCTTACCCGCGATAAATGGATGTTCTACAAAATAGCCGGTATCAAATCCAATTTTTTCTGCCTGTTCAATCGCGGCCTCTGACGTGCCTTGCGCCTGACATTTTTTGACGAAATCTTCAAAGCCCGCTTTGCCAGCACATAAGGTTTTTGCCAATGGATGGTCAACCGCCATCCCCGCAAATGCCGCGCCAAACAATGTATCTGGGCGGGTTGTGAAGACATCTAATTTTTCAGGTCGATCGACCACATCAAAGGTAAATTTCAAACCTTGGGATTTGCCAATCCAATTGTCCTGCATGATGCGGACTTTTTCAGGCCAGCGTTCCAGTGTCGGGATTGCCGCCAATAATTCTTCGGCATAGGCGGTGATTTTCAATGACCATTGATTGAGTTTGCGGCGTTCAACCGGTGCGCCAGTGCGCCACCCCTTGCCATCAATCACCTGTTCGTTTGCTAAAACAGTATTATCAACGGGGTCCCAATTGACCATCATTTCACGGCGATAGGCCAGACCATTTTTCAAAAAGTCGAGGAACATTTTTTGTTCGTGTTTATAGTAATCGGGGGAACAGGTTGTGACCTCACGACCCCAATCCAGCGACAGGCCCATTTGTTCCAATTGGATGCGCATGGCTGCAATGTTTTCATACGTCCAGTCTTTCGGATGCGCGCCACGTTCAATGGCTGCATTTTCTGCAGGCAGACCAAATGCATCCCAACCCATAGGGTGAAGCACATTAAAGCCCTTAGCAGTACGATAGCGGGCAACAACATCACCCAAGGAATAATTACGGACGTGCCCCATATGGATACGCCCTGACGGATAGGGGAACATTTCAAGGACGTAGTATTTTTGTTTGGATGCGTCTTCGGTCACATGGAACACATTTTTATCGTTCCAAATTTTGCGCCATTTTTCTTCGGTTTCGCGGATATTGTAGCGATCAGCCATAATTATAGTCCTATCATGTTGAAATTATAGTCATTTCTAGCATGACGGACGGGCGGATTTCAAGGCTTTATAGCTGTTTTATCTCACGGTGATGGGTCACAAGGTTAATATCCTTTGATTTCAGAAATTGTGAAATTTCTTCAGCAACAGTGACAGACCGATGTTTTCCACCCGTGCACCCAAAAGCAATCGTCAAATAACTTTTCCCTTCGGATTGATAGCGGGGGAGCAATAATTCAATCAATGATTTGATATAGCCGATAAACGCCATATAGGCATCATCTTCGCGTACATAATTTTGCACATCTTCGGAAAGCCCTGTTTTGACTTTTAAATCTGCATCCCAATTGGGGTTACGCAAAAACCGCACATCAAATACCAAATCAGCCTCACGCGGCAGACCATGCCGATAAGAAAACGACATGACCGACATATTCAACCGCCCTTGCAACATCCCGTCTGCGAAACCCTCGACAAATCTGCGCAAATCATGCACCGAATAATCGGATGTATCAACCACATGACCTGCTTCGTGTTTCAAAGGAAATAGCAAAGCTTTCTCTGCCGCTATCCCATCAGCAACGGCTCTATCCCGCGCCATAGGGTGCACACGGCGTGTTTCAGAAAATCGTTTCAGCAAAATTGCATCATCTGCATTCAGGAAAAGCGTTTTGACTTTCCATTCGCCTTTTTGTTTTAAGGAAGAAATAGTCTGCAACAATGCTGTCGGGTCAAAATTACGCGCCCGCGTATCAAAGCTAATCGCCAAGGGGCGCGCCACCGCCATTTCCTGTTCCAACAATGACGGAAGCAAGGTCAAAGGAAAATTATCAAAGGCCGAAAACCCCATATCCTCAAGGATCGCCATGGTTGACGATATCCCCGCGCCCGACAATCCCGTTACAATAATCAATGAATGTGTTGTATTAACTGACATCTGATGAAACCCTTAATCTGACTACAAAACGTGCACCAATAATTGTGCCATTTGCATCTTTTCTGTTTTCCGCATGAATAGTCCCACCATGCGATTCAACGATTTGGCGCGCAATCGATAAACCAAGCCCCGAATGCATACCAAAATTTTCGGCGATAGGTCTTTCTGAATAAAATCTATCAAAGACTTTTTCTAATCTTGATTCAGGAATTCCTGGCCCTTCATCATCAACTGTAATTTTCGCCCTATCTTTATTTGACTCGATACTCACAACAACCGGTTTTCCTGATGGCGAGAATGACAAAGCATTAGAAATCAAATTTTCGAACACTTGGGCCAACCTTCCATCTTGTCCCATCACAGGCACAGGAACATCAAACCCTTTGCGCAATATCTGACCCTGATTGTTTTTTGTTCCGCGTGACATTGGATCAAGTTTTGAATCAATCAATGGATTTAATATATTCCGTAGATCAATTGGTACCAACACATCACGCGACAGCTCTGCATCAAGCCGCGATGCTTGAGAAATATCAGAAATCAACCTATCCATGCGTTGCAAATCATGATGAATAATATCGGTTAAACGTTTTCTATCTTCATCATTTTTGACTTTTGGTAAGGTTTCAACGGCACTCTTCATCGACGTTAAAGGGTTCTTTAATTCATGTGCCACATCGGCGGCAAATTGCTCGATTGCCGTTAATCTGTTTCTTAATGCAGAAACCATCGACCGCATCGCATGGGACAATTCACCAATTTCATCATTACGTTCTGACATATCAGGAATATCAACACCACGCCCCCGATTAAGGCGAAATTCTTCGGCTGCTGTTGCCAAGTTTCGTAACGGGTGACCAATTAAACCGGCCAAGTACAATGAAAACGATATCGTCAACACCAGAGAAATAATGGCAAACCGAACAACATCAATACGAATGGATGCAAACGTATCTTCGATCTGCATATCACGACGAACCAATTGCAATGTAGCCTGATTTTTGCCACCAACTATCATGCCTATATTTGCACTCAAGATAAGCCCGCCATCGGGGGCAGACCACGCAGCAATATTCAATCCATTGACTGTTTGTTCAATCTTGGGAACGTCCGAATACAGCAGATTTTCAGACCCTGGGAAGGGTGGAAGTTTAAAATTAACAGACAGGCTGTCGGCTAATGCCGCGAAACCACGCGCAACAATATTTAAATCTTTATCGCGTATTTCTGTGTATGTTTTTCTCAATGGTATCATTCCATTGGCTGCCAATGTTTCCCCTGTTGGCGAGAACAATATAGCTTGCTGATCTGTGTGAATATTCAACTCTGACAATATTGCATTCAACTCTTTTTTATTGCCAACCTTATCGGTCATATTTTTTTGAATAATGACAGCATATAATCTGGATTCTGTTTCAAAATTTCCAACTTCATTGTCGATCAAGCTTTCGCGTGTTTGGGCAAGATAAGAAAAGCTCATCGCCAACACGGCAAGTGTAATAATATTTAAACTTAATATCTTGTACGTCAGACGACTCAATGGTCTGGCGGCAATTGTTCTATCATCGGGTATAGAATGATTATTTGTATCCATTAATCTTTATACCTATAACCAACACCATAAAGCGTTTCGATTTCATCAAAAGCATTATCAATCTCGCGAAATTTTCGCCGAATGCGCTTAATATGTGTATCAATTGTACGATCGTCCACATAAATACTTTCGCCATATGATGCCGAAATCAATTGGTCGCGACTACGGACATGTCCTGGGGAAATCGCCAGAGCCTTAACCAGCAAATATTCGGTGACGGTCAAATTAATTCCCTCACCCTTCCATTTGCACAAATGACGACTGTCATCTAACTCTAATACGCCGCGTGTAATAATATGTGTGGGTGTTGCCGCTGTAGATACAACAGGCGCAGCATAGCGCCGCAAGACCGACCGAATCCGTTCAATAAGCAAGCGTTGAGAAAAAGGTTTTGTAATATAATCATCAGCACCCAAGCGAAGGCCGATGACCTGATCCACCTCATCATCTTTGGATGTTAGAAAAATGACGGGCGTGTTTATACTTTCACGCAGTTTTGTTAATAATTCCATCCCATCCATGCGCGGCATTTTGATATCAAGGACAGCCAAATCGGGCTTAGACTCTAAAATGCCCTTATATCCCTCTTCCCCATCATGAAATGTGACGACCTCGAAACCTTCGCTTTCGAGGGCAATTTTAACAGAGGTGACAATATTACGGTCATCATCGACCAAAGCAATTTTTTGTGTCATAACATTACTTTAACAGCATCCATTAAAACTTAAAGGGTAAAATGGTATGAAAATTATCGGGCTGACTGGCTCAATCGGTATGGGAAAATCAGCGACAGGGCGATTGCTCCGCGTCTTAAAGATTCCTGTGTTTGATTCAGATGCCTGCGTCCATGAGTTAATGTCCAGAAATGGAATGGCCGTCCCAGAGATTACCCGCCTCTTTCCCGAAGTTTTTGATAAGAAAAATGCGTGTATCAATCGCCAAAAACTGGGCGCAATTGTTTTTGGAAATTCTGCAAAAATTAAAGCACTGGAAGACATTCTTCATCCTCTTGTCTGGGCCGCACAACGCAACTTTATCGCAAAGCATCGCCGCGCAGGATTTAAACAAGTTGCCCTTGATATTCCTCTCTTATTCGAAACACACCGAGATAAAATATGTGACATGACCTTGTGCGTTACGGCGCCCCGCTTTATTCAACATCAACGGGTGATGTCACGCCCACATATGACACATCAGAAATTCTTATCTATTTTGCAAGGCCAACTGGCAGATACTCACAAAAAAAGACTTGCCGATTTTGTTGTTCCCACAGGTCTGGGACGGGCGATTGCCTTGCAATCCCTGAAAAAAGCATTACGATACCCCTCAAGTGAGAAATAAATATGACGCGTGAAATTGTATTAGATACCGAAACCACGGGGATGGATCCCGCAGATGGTCACCGTATTATTGAGATTGGATGTATTGAATTATTCAACCATCTTCCAACTGGCAAAACATGGCATCATTACATCAACCCAGAACGCGAAGTCGATGCGGGGGCCGTGGCCGTCCATGGCATTAAGACAGAATTTCTAAAAGACAAACCCATTTTTGGTGAAATTGTCGGCGATTTTCTGGACTTTATAGGGGATGCAACCCTTGTCATTCATAACGCAGAATTCGATGTCAAATTTTTGAATGCCGAATTAAAAACATTTGGTTTTCCTCCTATTAAACTGGCGGGTGTTATTGACACATTGATGATTGCCCGCAAAAAATATCCAGGGTCACCCGCCAATCTTGATGCCTTATGTCGCCGATTTAATATTGATTTGTCAGGGAGAGAGCTTCACGGGGCCTTACTTGATGCGCAATTGCTTGCCGATGTTTATCTTGAACTTATTGGGGGTCGCCAACACGGTCTGGGGCTTGCCCAGAGCCAGTCTTCATCCGCCACACAAAACCAAACGGTGGATATGCCATCTTTTGAAAAGAAACCCTATCGTGAGCCGCGTGTATTTTCACCAAGTGCCGAGGAAGAAGCTGCACATAAAGACATGGTTTCTAAATTAAAAAATTCGTTATGGGTCAATCAATCGTAATAAACGCGCGTTAAAGACAAGCCAGAGGCTGGCGCGGTCATACCGCCACACTTTCTATCTTTTGCTTCCAACGCTTTCTTCACATCCTCTGGTGTCCATTTTCCGACACCTACCTGAACCAATGTTCCGACCATATTACGAACCTGATGATGGAGAAAGGATCGAGCCTCTACATAAAACCGCAATTCATGACCACCTTCTGGCAATGGCAATGATTCAATATCCAGTCTATCCAATGTTTTTATGGGTGACTTTGCCTGACATTCCGTTGCGCGAAATGTTGTAAAATCATGGTTTCCCAATAAATGCTTTGCCCCTTCCTGCATCGCAGATACATTCAGGTCACGGCGTGTCCACCACACCAAATCGTTATCAAATGTCGGGGGCGCAAGCCGCGCAAGAATGCGATAGGTGTATAATTTATGGGTTGCACCATAACGTGCATGGAAATCTTCACTCACGGCTTCTGCTTTTAAAACAGCTATCGATGATCCGATCAAATGTGCATTGATGGCTTTGGTTAAATCATAGGCCGTTAAAGCCCTATCGCCATAATCTAAATCAAAATGTGCAACTTGCCCATGGGCATGAACGCCCGCATCTGTGCGACCCGCAACATGCAAACGACAATCCTGTCCACAAAACTTTTGAATGGCTTCCTCAATATTTTGTTGAACTGATTTTACGCCATCTTCTTGGCGTTGCCATCCCGCATACCCAGTCCCACAATATTCAATGGTCAGTTTCCAGCGTTGCAAAGCCATTCTTATGCGCCCCATCGCTGACCAATGGCCAGTTTTTTGCCATTGATTGCAGACTGTATATCCATTGGCCTGCTGTTTTCGGGTTGTACCAATGTCACACGATATACGCCCTGCCCACACGCAACATCACCATCCTTGGACAATAATGTTCCTGCGGATTCTGATGATTTTTCAGGGCGCGGATTCCCCGCAATAACTTTAATACGCGCTCCTTCTTTATCTAAGGTGTAACACCCTGGCCATGGGGTAAAGGCACGAATTTTTAGGTCAATGAGTGAGGCGGATTGAGTCCAATCAATCAACCCTTCTTCTTTTTTCAGCATTGGCGCGTAATTGGATAATTCATCATTCTGGATTTGTGGATCAAGGGATCGTCCCGCAATAATATCTTCCAGAACATCTTCAATCATTGCCGACCCCAAGGCCGACAATTCATCGTGCAAAGTCTGGGCTGTTGTTGTGTCCCTGATGATAACTTCTCGCTTGGACAACATAGCGCCCGTATCCAGCCCTTCATCCATTTGCATGATGGTAATGCCTGTTTTGTTATCTCCTGCCTCTATCGCGCGCTGTATAGGCGCTGCGCCCCGCCAGCGTGGCAAAAGAGATGCATGAATATTCAGACACCCATATCGCGGGGCATCGAGTACAGATTTTGGCAAAATCAAACCATAGGCAGCCACCACGGCAATATCAGCCTTCAAGTTTTGAAATGTTTCAACCGCCAGAGCATCCTTCTTTAGACTCTTTGGAATATAGACGGGAATATTGTGTTCATCGGCAACCATTTGAACGGGGGATGGTCGCAATTGTTGGCCGCGCCCCGCAGGACGAGGAGGTTGCGTGTAAACCGCAATTATTTCGATTGCAGGGTTAGCAATCAAATTGCGCAGAGCAGGCACAGAGAAATCAGGTGTGCCCATAAAAATTGTTTTTAATCGTTTATCTGTCATTTTATCTATCGTGCCAATAACACATAATAGTAATTATAAGTACTATCTGCTGCACAATAAACACAGGCCTGTAAACTCGGCAAGCGAGAGAATGTGCCATCATCCAAAATATTGGGTGTTGTATCAGAAAATGTCCCCGTAAATCTTTGTGCGGCCGCGCCCATGACACAATCAGGTGTTGTGCCGGTCGCGCTATCTGTTGGTTGCGTGCCAGATGTAAAGCCCAATTGCGCATTCACAGTTACACAAAACCCTTCGGTGACATTCGGCAGAACAGCTATTAATTCTGCTTTATCTGACCCGATTTGAGGAATATTGGTTGTTCCAAAAAATTCCCACAAACTTCCGTCGTTCACACCATCGGGGGGCACGGCATAACTTGCCTTTCCGCCAGAGGGTGAGAAAACCTGACGTGTTGGAATGCTTGTTATTAATCCATACTCCGATGCCGCATCTGGATGAGCAAAACGAATATCGGCCTCACTTAAACCATTACCTAATAGCAAATTAATAGCAGAGGATAAATTAACAGCATATCTTTGAACCTGCCCCGCCTTCAGAATCATATCTTCTTTATCAATGTTATCCATGCCGCTTTCTGTATTGCGAAGCGCAACGGTCAAAGCGCCCAATAACACAATCCCCAACAAGATATACAAAAGAATGCTTCCCTTTTGTTTGGTATGTTGCGCATTCATTTTGGGCCTCGCTTTTCTAATTTGCTGTCGGAGATATTGTCAGACAATCGTCCAAATATCGACAGGCCTGCATGGCCTGCTCTCTTGTATACCCGCTTATTCGCGCCCTGAACATCCATGTTGCTTCAGCCGTTCTTAGTGGAATAATCATTGGATTCCCACGATTAAGAGGGGATGGTAATTTCTGTATTGCCCGATAAATAGCCTGATCGGTTGTTAATCTGTCCTGAAATGCCCCAATCTGAACCGACCACCCTTCGTTCCCAATAGCAGGCTGGGAGGATTGGAAAGACGAAGCAGACACAGGGGGCGGAGATGGCGCAAGGATATGATCTGGCAATCTCTCTTGTGGTGCAGGGGTTGCAACCCGAGAAGTTAGAATGGGCGCCCGCTCACGGGGGGGCGCTGATGTCACCACTCTCTTTGGCGGCTCTGATTGGGTGGTGCGTTTCATTGAAGCGCTCTGGGCTGTGCCCTGGGTCACGCTTTGGGTTATTTTCTGGGGGGCGCTCTGAATAGTGTTGTCGTTACGGGTGGTTGCAGTTTGTGGACGCATCTGGCGCAATCTTCCAGCCATCGCAAACCCATCATCCAACAGATTGGCCATCTGCGCATTCCGAGAATCGGCGGTTCTTCCGCCAAAAACAACACCAACCAACCTTACATTTCCGCGCCTAGCAGATGCCACCAGATTGAACCCTGACTTTGCAACATAACCAGTTTTCATCCCGTCCATTCCACGGTAAGACGACATCAACCGATTGTGATTGTGATAGGATCTGCCGTTGAAATAAAAATCTTTTGTTGAAAACACAGGATAATAATGAGGGTATTTGCTCAAAATATGGAGCGCCAATTTCGACATATCTCGGGCGGATGAGGTTTGTCTGATATTATGCAGACCGCACGCATTTACAAAATAGGTCTGATTCATCCCCAATTCTCTGGCTTTTAAATTCATAATCCGTGCAAAGCGGGCTTCGCTCCCGCCCAATTTCTCGCCCAAAGCAACCGCAACATCATTGGCGGATTTTGTCACCAATGCTTTAATTGCCTGATCAACACTCAAACTCTCCCCCGGACGCAACCCAATCTTGCTGGGCGGCATGGATGCAGCATGGGACGTCATAACCACCCGCGAAGACAGAGATATTTTTCGTGAATCCAACGCTTCAAATGTCAATGCAAGTGTCATTAATTTGGTTAAAGAAGCCGGATACAAAACCCTGTCGGCATCGCTCTGAGAAATAATCATTCCTGTGTCCGCATCAATTAAAATAGACGCATTGGCTGGATGAGGGGCCTCACGTTGCTGCTGTGCAACTTTTTTCTTATTTTGTTTGGATTTGGCCAACGCTTCTTGCGAAAAAGCCATTATTGTCCCCAAAAACCCAACAACCAGCACAAGAATCATCAGGGCGTGGGATAATTTTGACACTGTCTTCATGACTAAAAAATACTCTAAAACTTGGTTCGGCGGGGCAAAAGAAGGGAAGAAAATCCCTTTTAGGTTTGTAGGCGATAACGACGCAGACGGCATCGAATTCCGAGTCTATAAAAGTTCATATAATCTGTCCATAATCTTATATTTTTGTGCACTGCAAAATAATCTTGACTTTGCCTTTATACGGTCTATAATTATATTTGTGCACTGCAATAATATGGAATATCAACATTGCAGTTTACAGGAACGATTTGCGGCATCGCAAAAAACATGTTAGCTTACTTTAGGTTTAGGCCTGAGAGTTTAAACAGTGATTTGCCCCATCATGGGAACCGCATTATTTTATGGAGATTAAAATGGCAACTAAAACCGCAAAAAAGAAGCCTTCCAAGGTCGCAACCAAAGCATCTCGGCCGTCCGCTTCTGCGAAACCGTCTATGTCTACAAACGCCGTTAAACGCGAATCATCTGCAGCAAAAAGCGGGTCAGTTGTTCCTTTTAACCCCCTAAATAGTATTCCTAATTTCAACACATCCACCCCGTCTTTTGGCGGAACATTTGACTCAATGGAGAGCGTTATGAGCAATTACAAAGACCAATACGAAAAACTGACAGGCGGCGCATCTGCCTCTGCAAAAGAGGTTATCGAAGCCAGTGTAAAATCCAGCCAAACCTTTGCAAAAGGCGCTGAGAAAATTCTTAAAACTTTGGCTGAACTTGCCCAAGAATCCAGCCAACGCAATGCAGAATCAATGAAAGCATTGATGGCAAGCCGTACTTTGAACGAATTTGCCGAAGCTCAAAACAAACTGGCTCAACAAAACTTTGACGAAGCCATGTCCACTGCAACAAAATTGTCTGAAATGGCGATTAAGCTTTACACCGAAGCGTTTGAGCCTATTAACGGTCAAATGACCAAGGCTATGTCTGCTGCAATGAAACAAAACGCCGCCTAATTTTTGTGGCCTTTTAAAAATTCAAACCCCCGCCATCGTGTGGGGGTTTTTTTATGCCCGTTGCGTGGTATATAAGAAGGATCATGACCAATATATGCCTGACAACAGCCACCAACGAGCCTTCCACCCCCGATGATAAGCGGCAAACGGGTCTTATGCTCAAATCCCGCCCCAAAACCCAAAAACCATCTATGTATAAGGTTTTGCTGTTAAATGACGATTTTACCCCTATGGAGTTCGTTGTTCACGTTTTAGAAAGGTTTTTTAGTAAGACTAAGGATGAGGCTACAGAAATTATGCTCCACGTTCATAGACGGGGCGTTGGTTTGTGTGGCGTCTTCACTTTCGAAGTGGCAGAAACCAAAGTGACGCAAGTCATGGATTATGCCCGCGCCAATGAACAACCTCTGCAATGCACGATGGAAAAAGAATAAATGCTGTCACGTCATCTGGAACAAACGCTGCATAAAGCTCTGGCACTGGCCACGGACAGAGGCCACGAATATGCAACGCTGGAACATTTATTATTGGCTCTTACTGCTGACCAAGATGCTGTTGCCGTTCTGCGCGCGTGCGGCGTAGCGCTTGCCGATTTACAGGAACAGATTGAATCCTATCTTGAAACAGATTTGGGATATCTGATTAACACACAAGTTTCCGAGGCCAAACCCACAACAGCCTTCCAACGCGTCTTACAACGCGCGGCCATTCATGTGCAATCATCGGGGCGCGAAGAGGTTACGGGCGCCAATGTTTTGGTTGCCTTATTCTCAGAACGCGAAAGCCACGCTGTTTACTTCCTGCAAAATCAGGATATGACTCGCTTTGATGCGGTCAATTATATTTCACACGGGATTGCAAAAGTTCCCGGCGCCAACGATTCCGCCCGCAGCATTCCAGAGGGCGCAGACGAAATGGGCGGGGATGATAAGCCTGTCCGTGTTGGCAAAGAAGCTCTTGAATCATACTGCGTTAACCTCAATGAAAAGGCCAAGAACGGCAAGATTGATCCGTTGATAGGACGCGAAAAAGAAGTTGATAGAACTATCCAGATTCTCTGCCGTCGCGCCAAAAATAATCCGCTTTATGTGGGCGACCCCGGTGTCGGGAAAACGGCCATCGCAGAGGGGCTAGCCAAGAAAATTGAAGAAGGCGATGTTCCTGAGGTTTTATTCGGTTGCACTATCTTCTCTCTTGATATGGGTGCGCTCCTTGCGGGGACACGCTATCGCGGTGATTTCGAAGAACGGCTAAAGGCTGTTATCACCGAATTACAGGCCATGGATAATGTTGTTTTATTTATTGATGAAATCCACACCATTATCGGAGCAGGCGCCACCAGTGGCGGCGCAATGGATGCATCCAATCTTTTAAAACCTGCGTTGGCCAATGGTGGATTAAGATGTATCGGGTCAACCACCTATAAAGAATACCGCAATCAATTTGAGAAAGACCGTGCCCTTGCACGCCGTTTCCAAAAAATTGATGTGGAGGAACCATCGCTGGATGATGCCATTCGTATTATCAAGGGATTGAAACCTTATTACGAAGAACACCATGGTGTAAAATATACCGCAGAAGCCATCAAAGCGGCTGTGGAATTATCTGTCCGCTATATTGGTGACCGAAAACTGCCTGATAAAGCGATTGATATTATTGACGAGGTTGGAGCCGCACAAATGTTGTTGCCCGCCGCAAAACGCAAAAAAACCATCGGGGTCAAGGACATTGAAACCGTCGTCGCGGCCATTGCCCGCATCCCCGCCAAAGCAGTTTCCAAAGATGATAAAGTTGTTCTTTCCAATCTGGAACGTGATTTAAAAACAATGGTGTTTGATCAGGACGAGGCCATTCGGATTTTGTCAGACAGTATCAAATTGGCGCGCGCAGGTTTGCGGGATGCAGAAAAACCTATTGGTTGCTATTTATTTTCTGGCCCGACAGGCGTTGGAAAAACCGAAGTCGCGAAACAATTATCCAAAACACTCGGCATCGAGCTTGTACGATTTGATATGTCCGAATACATGGAACGACACGCCGTATCCCGCTTGATTGGCGCGCCCCCTGGCTATGTCGGATATGAACAGGGTGGATTGCTCACTGACAAAGTTGATCAACACCCGCATTGTGTGTTGCTGATGGATGAGATTGAGAAAGCTCACCCTGACCTCTATAATATTTTGCTGCAGGTCATGGACTACGGCAAACTCACCGACAATAACGGCAAAACCATTGATTTCCGCAATGTCATTCTGATCATGACCACCAATGCGGGGGCAGCTCAACTTGCAAAAGCACCGCTCGGTTTCCAATCCGATCGTCGCGCAGATGATGATACAGAAGAAATCAAACGTATCTTTACACCAGAATTCCGCAACCGTCTGGATGCGATTGTTCCATTCAAAGCTCTTCCTCAATCTGCTGTTCTGCGCGTTGTTGATAAATTCATGATGCAATTAGAGGCACAGCTGACCGATAAACGCGTCACCATTTCCTTGACCGATGATGCAAGGGCGCATCTGGCTGAACTCGGATATGACCCACAAATGGGAGCACGCCCTCTGGCGCGTGTTGTACAGGATAAAATCAAAAGGCCTCTGGCCGAAGAATTACTGTTCGGCAAGCTCGTCGATGGTGGATCGGTTCATGTTGATTTCAAAAATGGGGAACTGACCTTTGATATCAAAGGCGACAAACCCGTCAAAGCCACAGAGTCATCAGATTCAGACGATAAAATTGAAGAAACAGTCTGATTCTTTCTATTGACATAAGGTTTTTGCAAGCGATAAGATGCCCTCCAATTAAAAAATAGAGGGCGTTTTGCTATGGCTCAGCCAAAAGAAGATACAGTGATCAGCATTCCTGATTTTAAAATGCGCAAACATATTAATAATATAGCTGGCATTTATCGGGTGAGTGCCGCGCTTGAGGATGATAATTTTAATCGCAGGCTTCAGAGTCTTTCGCATATGTTTTATAAATGCGCCGCAGGTGTTGTTTTCATCGGCGCGGTGTCCTGTGCCACAACACCCCCAGAGAAAGACAATGTAACGGCACCCATGGCATCGGCTCTTATCGCGGCCTTTATGGCGCGTATTGGATATGATAGTCGCCCCAAAACAAAACCTCTCGGACATCTTGATCGTCTGGATTTGGAAAAAGAATTAGCTGGGCGACGCACATCTATTAACAATTTTTATTCAGATCATTTTCAGGATAATCCTGCATATGTTTTCCGCCCGATTGAATTTGTGGCTCTTGGTCAATAAAAATCCGTTTTTATATCCCACTTATCTGACCCCGCCCAGACATCCCCCCCAGATGATGGTGGTTGTAATATTATGTCTTTCTGTGGCTTTTCTATAAAATTTATTTGCATATTCTAATAATTCTGGTCTAGCCTGAAAAAAACAATAAATCAAAACAGTTTCTTACAGGGAGCAAATGAATATGGGATTACAATTCTCAAAGGACTATCATCGCTTAGTTTCAGAAGGCGTTAAACTTCATGCCACAATGGCTAGCGACACCCAATCTTTAGCTTATCATATTCTAGCGGCGGTCACAAAAGACTCTGACTCAGAATTACAAAGCTTTCTGGCAGACAGAAGCCCAGAAACATTTCTCAATTATTATAATAGCGTTCTCAGTACTGGGTATTGGGAAGAAATGCATCTTCCCTCAAGCAATGATAACCAACTCAAAATTATTGATGATTGCGCCGAAAAATTTGCAGAAGATTTGGGTAGAAAAAATATCAGTGCAACAGATTTATTCTTTGCCTGTTGTGAAACAATTATTACTTGCCGCCGAAATCAACTGAATCCTCGTCTTGACAATTGGATTATGCTCAGTCACCAAGAAATGAAAAGCATCAAAGGCCTCCGCCGCATGATGGAGGATATAAAAAAAGTGAGCCCTCTAAGCCCCCACTTCTTTTTGATTTCTGGCAATTCAGATTATATGAGAATCTTTTCTGACAACCAAATTGATGACAGATACAAAGAAAGCAAGATCTCAGATAGCGATCATAAATCATTGTCAAAATATGCAACACTTATGAATGAAGCGACATTTCCACCTTTCTTCGGGCGGGAGGGTGAACTTCAACAGCTTCGCCAAATTTTGGCGCAAAGCCGCAGAAACAATCCGCTTCTAATCGGTGAAGCGGGGGTCGGTAAAACCGCAATCGTTGAAGGGCTGGTGTCGTTAATTGAAAAAGATGACCTGCTATACCCAGAAGGGCATAAACCACAAGTCTATTCACTTGATATCGGAACCCTGAAAGCAGGCACGATGTATCGTGGCCAATTGGAGGAACGCGTCAGAGAAATTGTTGACATTGCAAGCAACAACAAAGGTAATCTGATTTTATTTATTGATGAAATTCATATGATGTTAAGCGGTATTTCATCAAAAGATATTGCGGATCAATTGAAACCTGCTCTTGCCCGTGGCGACATTACCGTTATTGGCGCAACAACCATTGATGAATATCGTCAACATATTGAAAAAGATCCTGCTCTTAACCGCCGTTTTGAAACCATTCTTGTCAATCAACCTGATCGGGACATGACTCTCAAAATGCTAATGGCTTCTGTTCATGATATG
>CAZVSN010000014.1:0-25208 GCA_964629455.1 uncultured Micavibrio sp.
TTTTCAACATCTTTGGGTTCGGTAAATACGACTCGGGATATTGCGTTGCAAAAATCGCCCTGCGCTAAACAAAACTTCATAGCAATTAAATTTCAAAATAATATCTTTTTGTAATATTTATATCTAATTTTGAGAGGTTTTATATCAGAATCACTCTTATTTCACCAAGAGCTAAAATATCTTTGACAGCAGGCAAAAGTGGGAATTTAATTACTATTACTTAGTAATTTTACCAGTTAGCGGTGCTCTCCATGTTAAAAAGAACATTAAAACAAACATTTGGCATTGCCGTGGCGGTAATGATCGGCGCGATTGAGATTTCTCATAGCCTTCATAAAGTGGAAGAGGGGGATAATAACCCATCCCATGGCCGCAGAAATGAAGAAAATCGCACTGTTCTGGAAACAAATATGGAGCGTGTTCGTAACCGTTCCAATTCGAACATCAGGGCTTCGGGTGAGTTGCATCAAGAGTTTCATGATGAGGTTATCAGCCATGATGAAATGTGCCTGTGTCAACGTTACCCTGAATTTTCATTTCCAAAAGGCTTTTGCCTGACAGCTTAATCTGACGGCTTGAATTAACCTGTTCATATGCCAAGCTATCCCCCTTGAAACATAGGTCTTTTTGTGGTCATTTAGCGCGTTAATATTCAATGCCCTCGTTTGTGGCCACATTTACGGATTCGATTCATTATGGCGTCTACAGAATTTCTTTTAAATTACCTGCCGATTATTGTTTTCTTGGGGATATCGCTGGTGTTGTCATCGGTGATGGTTGTTGCGTCCCTTATCATTGGAAAAAACAAACCTGATGCCGAAAAATTATCGCCCTATGAATGCGGGTTTGAGGCATTTGAAGATGCGCGCCGCAAATTCGATGTGCGGTTTTATCTGGTAGCGATTTTATTTATTATTTTCGATTTGGAAATTGCGTTCCTGTTTCCGTGGGCGGTTGCTCTTGGGTCAATTGGTATGTTCGGGTTCTGGTCGATGGTTGTATTTTTGAGCGTTCTGACAGTCGGACTTGTGTACGAGTGGAACAAAGGCGCCCTTGATTGGGAATAGATGGAGATTTTTAAATGAGCAGTGAACGTCATATATTCGAAGCGCCATCCGCACCATTGGTCACCAACGTGCCATTGATGCCTGCGGAAAAGCAGGATGAGGCTGTCGCCAAACTGGCACAGGAAGTATCCGACAAAGGATTTGTTTTAACCCAAGCCGATAAATTATTCGACTGGGCGCGTCAGGGGTCTATGTGGCCAATGACATTCGGTCTGGCGTGCTGCGCGGTTGAGATGATTCACTCATATATGTCACGGTATGACCTTGACCGTTTTGGAATTATTCCCCGTCCATCCCCACGTCAGTCTGATGTGATGATTGTTGCGGGAACTCTCACTAACAAAATGGCACCTGCGCTGCGTAAAGTTTACGACCAGATGGCGGAACCACGTTGGGTGATTTCGATGGGGTCATGCGCGAATGGTGGCGGGTATTACCATTACTCTTATTCAGTTGTGCGGGGATGCGATAAAATTGTTCCTGTCGACATTTATGTTCCAGGGTGTCCGCCAACGGCTGAGGCTTTGGTTTATGGATTGCTTCAGTTGCAGAAAAAAATTCGCCGTGAAGATACACGGATCGTGAGATAGGGGTTTCAAAATGGTTGATGAAGTTCAAGCTGCACCAGCAGTCGAAGAAGCGCCAAAAGATGCAATGGTTGTTTATGCCGAAGCGTTACAATCAAAATTGTCAGGTGGGATTACATCGTTTTCCACAACAGGTGGAGAGTTGGTGTTGCACGTCAAACGCGAAGCGTTGCTTGCCGTTATGGCCTATTTGCGCGATGGTGATGAAACACAATTCAAACAATTGATAGATGTCTGCGGCGTTGATTATCCAAGCCGTCCAGAACGTTTTGAAGTTGTGTATCAATTATTATCCATGCGCCATAATTTGCGTGTGCGCGTCAAAATCACAACCGATGAAGAAACCCCCGTATCATCCGTATCATCTTTGTTCAGTTCAGCCCCGTGGTTTGAACGTGAAGCATGGGATATGTGCGGCATTATGTTTGACGGTTTGGCCGACCATCGCCGCATTTTGACCGATTATGGTTTTGATGGTCATCCTTTGCGCAAAGACTTCCCGTTATCGGGTCATGTTGAAGTGCGTTATGATGCTGAATTGAAACGCGTCGTTTATGGCCCTGTATCGTTGCCACAAGATTTTCGTGTGTTCGATAATTTAAGCCCGTGGGAAGCATTGACCAACGTCAATCTGCCTGGGGATGAAAAAGCCAATTGCAAACCAAAAATCGGGTGGCACCCAACCAATGCCACGGCAACGGAGTAGAGAAGAATGACATCCGCAGCAGTTGAAAAACAAGAATTAGATCAAGAGCATTTCATTAAGCCATATACCATGAACTTTGGCCCGCAACACCCTGCGGCGCACGGCGTTTTGCGTTTGGTATTGGAAATGGATGGCGAGATTGTCGAGCGTGCCGACCCGCATATCGGTCTGTTGCATCGTGGGACAGAAAAACTGATTGAATATAAAACCTATATGCAGGCTTTGCCGTATTTTGACCGTCTGGACTATGTGTCCCCGATGAATCAGGAGCACGCCTTTGCCTTGTCAGTTGAAAAATTATTGGGGTTAGAGGTTCCTGAACGCGCACAATATATCCGTGTATTGTTTTGTGAATTGACCCGTATCATGAACCATATTTTGAACGTGACCACTTTTGGGTTGGACGTTGGGGCGATTACGCCAGCATTATGGGGATTTGAAGAGCGTGAAAAAGGCATGGAATTTTATGACCGTGTTTGTGGCGCGCGTCTTCACGCGAACTATGTTCGTCCGGGTGGAGTGTCCATGGATTTGCCAGCAGGTCTGGTGGATGATATGTGGGCATGGACAGAAACCTTCCCGAAAGTCTTAGAAGATTTGGACAACCTATTGACTGGAAACCGTATTTTCAAACAACGGACAGTTGGTATTGGTGTCGTAACAAAAGAGCAGGCGCTCGATTGGGGATTCACAGGCCCAGTCTTGCGTGCATCAGGTGTTGCGTGGGATTTGCGCAAATCCCAACCTTATGATGTTTATGCGAAAATGGATTTTGATGTGCCAACGGCCGAAACTGGCGATTGTTATGCGCGGTATCTGGTGCGCATGGAAGAGATGCGTCAATCCCTGCGCATTATCAGGCAATGTCTGAAAGAAATGCCGCAAGGTGCTGTAAAATCAAATGATTATAAAGTTTGTCCACCACCGCGCGCCGAGATGAAAAATTCGATGGAAGCGCTTATCCACCATTTCAAATTGTTTACCGAAGGATATCACGTTCCTGCGGGTGAAACCTATACGGCGGTTGAGGCCCCGAAAGGCGAGTTTGGCGTATATCTGGTATCAGATGGCACAAACCGTCCATATCGTTGCCATGTTCGCGCCCCTGGGTTTGCCCATTTGCAAGGGTTGGATTTCATGTCACGCGGCCATATGTTGGCGGACGTTGTTGCCAATATCGGGTCTTTGGACATCGTTTTTGGTGAAATTGATAGATAGGACGAGTTTTCTTGACGTTTTGTTGAGAATCATGATTTAACATATCTATTATGAGTAGCAATTTTCAGCACAAGTTTGAAGTTTCAGCCAATGGACAACCTGAGCAGGGTATCCATAAGGTCTGTATGTTTGTTGTGCACGGCAACGATTTGTTGTGTCTGGTACGCGAACATAAAGATGGAACCGCATCGGTTGAACCCCCTGGCGGAAAAATTGACACAAAACCATGCGGAGCAAGGGAAACGCCCGAAGAGGCCTTGGTGCGGGAAGCGGCCGAGGAATTAAACATTCAAATCAAGCCGTTGGCTTTTGTCGGTGTTGAACCCCATCCCCATACAGGAAAACCTGTCGGTTATTATATGTGCGAGCATGTATCTGGCGAGCCAATCAACAATCTGGAAGACGAACATTTGGGGATTGTGCGCGTTCCGTTATCCAATTTACAGGGCTTAAAAGAAGATTGTGCCCGTGAAATTTGGGGAGATCGACCAGTCGATTATCGCATTCCGGATAATCTGTTAACAAAAGCGCTTTATAAGCTGAATGAACTCACTCACTCCGCAGGGCAACGCTACAATTTTGGCTAAGATTTTTTATTGACATAAGTTATTTGTCTGTGTTATTTCCTTCTCATGACCCAAATAGTTCGCCCACTTTCATTGGCTTTTCAGAGAGGAGCACTCTCTGCTGATCATCTGAACACAGGTGACAGAGATCGCATTTCTGTTGTGTTGGAAAACAAAAAGGGCATTTTTCTTTTGAATCGTGTTGTATTTGTGCCAACGGGGTACAAACCTGATAAAAAAAGTGACGAGATTTTACCGTTTAGTTATTCCCGAACTGAATATTTCGAATTACCATATGTTAAAATTGATGGCAAAATCATGTCGGATATGGCGAATGAAATTGCCAAAGGGTTAAACGATAAATACGGCATAAAGATCTCTGGAGAGGTGGCGTTGTATAAGAATCCGAGCGGTCATAAATTTGCCTATTTTGATACAAATGATTTTCATCTTGATATTGCTGCGATGATTGGCTCAAACGCTGTTATCGGGGCAGATTTTTATAATAAAAAGCAGTTAGACGCTTTATTTTCTCGTGAAAATGCAGTTTCGGTCATTCCAAGTCCTTCTGTATAAATTTTCTGGGAATCTTGGGAAATCCTTTAAACCCTGCTTGATATCGCCCTGTGTAACAGGTAAATAGGTACAGATTTCAAAATAGGGTTGCCCATGAAAAAGAATGTCGATTTGAACGCGGCGTATCAGCCAGCAGAATTTTCCTTCCGTGACGACGCAAAAGTTGCCGAAATTTTATCCCGTTATCCAAAGGGAAAGCAACGTTCCGCCACCATGCCATTGCTCGATTTGGCGCAGCGCCAAGTTGCCGAAGATGGTGCAAAAGCAACCCCACCCTATGGCGGATGGATTTCCCGCGCGGCAATGGACAAGATTGCTGAAATCGTTGATGTACCCCCCGTTAAAGTGTACGAAGTGGCAACATTCTATTCCATGTATAATCTGGAACCTGTTGGAAAATATCTGGTGCAAATGTGCACAACCACGCCATGTATGCTCTGTGGGTCGGGCGATATTGTCAAAACCTGTGAAAGCGAATTGGGTATTCACACGGGGGAGAGCACCAAAGACGGTTTGTTCACCATTGTCGAAGTGGAATGTTTGGGCGCATGCGTGAATGCCCCGATGGTTCAGGTCAATGATGATTATTTCGAAGATTTAACCCCCGCCAGCATGAAACAATTATTGTCTGACCTGAAAGACGGCAAACAAGTGACCGTTGGTTCCCAAAAAGGTCGTAAAACATCGATGTCGATTGCAGGAACAACCACGCTGACGGCTCAAGCCGAAAAACTGGGTATTAAAAAAGCGGTTTAAAAAAATCCGCTTGCTCCATTTTTAAAATCAAATAGCATTTTCTCTATCATTTACAGGAGATTGGCTATGCTTCTTTGGTTTGTTATCGGCTATTGGGTTATTTCAGTTGCAATCGGTTTGATTGCATCACTTAAAGTTCATAACACAAAAGACTTTGCGATTGCTGGTCGTCATCTTCCTTTTTATATGGTTGTTGCCACTGTGTTTGCCACATGGTTCGGGTCGGAAACTGTTTTAGGGGTTCCCGCAACTTTTCTTGGTGAAAATATGCGCGGGATTGTGGCTGACCCGTTTGGCGCATCGCTCTGTTTGATTTTGGTGGGTTTATTTTTTGCCGCACCGTTATATCGCATGAAATTATTGACCATCGGTGATTTTTACAAACGTCGATATGGGCGCGTAGCTGAGGTCATGACGACGCTTGCAATTGTTGTGTCATATCTGGGGTGGGTCGGCGCACAGATTGCGGCGCTTGGTTTGGTATTTAACATTGTATCCGACGGACAGATTTCGACAGAAGCAGGAATGTGGATAGGGTCAATGACGATCCTGATTTATACATTCTTTGGCGGGATGTGGGCGGTGGCTGTGACTGACCTTATCCAGATGGTCGTGATTGTTCTGGGGATGCTGTATATCGGCGGTGAAGTATCGGAAATGGCGGGTGGCGTTGGAGTCGTTATTCAACACGCGCGGGATGCCGGTAAGTTTGAGTTTTGGCCATCTGCCGATTTAAAAGATATTATTGCCTTTGCTGCCGCAGGAATGACCATGATGCTCGGGTCGATGCCACAACAAGACGTGTTTCAACGCGTGCAATCTGCAAAAACTTTGAAATACGCGGTGTGGGGGTCGGTGTTGGGCGGTAGTTTGTATTTCATCTTTGCCTTTGTTCCGATGTTCCTTGCGTATTCCGCAACATTGATTGACCCTGACATGGTCGCCAAAAATCTGGGTGAGGGTGGTGACCCGCAAATGATTTTGCCACAATTGGTTTTGAATCATGCGCCATTGGTTGCCCAAATTATTTTCTTTGGCGCGTTATTATCGGCGATTAAATCATGTGCATCGGCAACTTTGCTCGCGCCGTCTGTATCGTTTACCGAAAACATTTTGCGCCCGATGTTGCCGCATATGCCTGACAAAAAATTGTTGAAATTGATGCGATTTGTGACATTGGGATTTACCGTGGTTGTAACGTTATATGCGGTCAATTCTGATTTAAGTATTTTTGCGATGGTTGAAAATGCGTATCAGGTGACATTGGTATCGGCCTTTATCCCATTGGCATTCGGGGTATATTGGCGGCGCGCCACCAATCAGGGGGCGATTGTTTCCATATTTTCTGGGTTGATTGTCTGGATAGGGGCGATGATATTCGGTGGCGAAGATCCGTTTATTCCCGCACAATTTGCAGGGCTTATCGCATCCTTTGTGGGAATGCTGATTGGATCCTTGATGCCGCAGTTTATTAAACATAATCACAAAATTCATGATGAATTACACGCTGGAAAGCATGGTCATGAAAGTTTTGCAGAACATGGTGATTCAATCTAGATATTCGGGGGATAAAGTCTTTTCTTTTTCAAAGGAATGGATATGATGACCACGCTTTTTACAGCTATCAAATAGGAATAAATCTATGCTTGCCGATCAAGACCGTATTTTTACCAATCTGTATGGATGGGAGTCCTTCAGCCTTCAGGCCGCACGCGCCCGTGGCGATTGGGATAATACCAAGGATATCATTGCCAAAGGCCGCGATTGGATTATCGACGAGATGAAAAAATCTGGTCTGCGCGGACGTGGCGGAGCAGGGTTCCCGACAGGAACCAAATGGTCATTCATGCCAAAAGTATCGGATGGTCGTCCGAGCTATTTGGTGATTAATGCTGATGAGTCAGAACCCGGAACATGTAAAGACCGTGATATCCTGCGCCATGACCCACATAAATTGTTGGAAGGCGCATTGATTGCAGGTTTTGCAATGGGTGCCCATCGTGCCTATATCTATATGCGCGGAGAATTTTTTAACGAAGGATCAACCATTAATCGTGCCATCGCCGAAGCGTATGATGCTGGGTTATTGGGTAAGAACGCCGCTGGAAGCGGTTGGGATTTTGATGTCGTGTTGCACCGTGGTGGTGGCGCATATATTTGCGGTGAAGAAACCGCATTGATTGAAAGTATCGAAGGCAAAAAAGGGCAACCTCGTAACAAGCCTCCGTTCCCTGCGGGTGCTGGATTATATTCATGTCCAACAACCGTCAACAACGTTGAGACCATTGCGTGTGCACCAACCATTTTGCGTCGTGGTGGCGCGTGGTTTGCGGGCATTGGCCCCAATGAAAAAAATACAGGAACAAAATTATTCTGTATCTCTGGCCATGTGAACAACCCATGCAACGTTGAAGAAGCGATGGGCATTCCGCTCAAAGAATTGATCGAAAAACACGCAGGCGGTGTTCGCGGCGGATGGGATAATCTGTTAGCGATTATTCCGGGTGGATCGTCAACGCCATTGCTCCCAAAACATATTTGCGACACGGTTCTGATGGATTTTGATTCCCTCCGCGCTGTGCAAAGTGGTTTGGGAACTGCGGGCGTTATCGTCATGGATAAATCAACCGATATCGTTGGTGCAATTGCACGCCTGACCCATTTTTATATGCATGAAAGCTGCGGTCAATGTACACCATGTCGCGAAGGCACTGGTTGGTTATACCGTATTATGCAACGCATGGCGCGTGGCAATGCAACGGTTGAAGAAATTGATATGTTGCTCGATTTGACCAAAGAAATCGAAGGTCACACAATTTGCGCCCATGGTGATGCATCGGCTTGGCCTATCCAAGGGCTTATCCGTCATTTCCGACCAGAGATGGAAAAACGTTTGATGGATTATCGTAAAGATGCGCCCCGTGATTTCGCGGGCACATCTCATGCGGCGGAGTAGATATATGCGCAGTTTATGCGGATCATGTTTGTTCGCGATTGTGATGGTTGTATCTGTTGCATCATTTGCGGCAAGCAACCCTAAACAATTGACTGCAAAAGAGTTGGAGATGGCAAAGCAGATGAATGTGGCCTATGCACAGCATCTGTATTCATCGACCTGCATGGACCGTCAAAAGTCATTTTTCGTGCCAAAGGTATTAACCCCTGATGAGCAGGCCAAGAGGAATAAGGGGTTTCAAAAATCCTGCGATTGTTTGTCAGATGAAGTGATTAAGGCAACCAGTCCGAATGATGTGATTGATTATATTACTCAGACCAACGGAGCAACCCTTCCGAACCCGAGTGAGGATGACAAAGAAATACAAGTTGATGAAACCGCCGAGTACACCAAAATCAGGGAAATGTCTTATGACTCTGATGCCAGAAGAAAGTGTGGATTTGCTCAGTAAAACTCTTATTTTTGGACGATTTATCGTTTTAACTTTTTAACCATTATGCTACGACATTTGCAGATATATCAGAGAAATAGACCATCATGCCAAAATTAAAAATCAACGGTACAGAAATCGAAGTTCCAGCAGGAACATCCATCCTTCAGGCATCAGAAATTCTGGGCTATGAAATCCCGCGTTTTTGTTATCACGACCGCCTGAGCGTTCCTGCGAATTGCCGCATGTGCTTGGTGGAAGTAAAGGGTGCTCCGAAACCTGTTGCATCATGTGCCATGGCATGTGGTGAAAACATGGAAGTGTTCACCGATAGTTCATTGGTTAAAAAATCACGTCGCGGCGTCATGGAAATGATGTTAATTAACCACCCATTGGATTGCCCGATTTGCGATCAGGGCGGTGAATGTGATTTGCAAGACCAATCTGTCGGATATGGATTTGATAGGTCACGTTACACCGAAGATAAACGGTCAAAAACCGACCCTGATTTGGGGCCATTGGTTAAAACCGTGATGACCCGTTGCATTCAATGTACACGTTGCGTCCGTTTCAGCGAAGAAATTGCGGGCGTTGCCGATTTGGGAATGATGAACCGTGGTGAAGATGCAGAAATCACAACCTTTATCGAAAAAGCCATTAATTCCGAACTCTCTGGCAATCTTGTTGATGTGTGCCCTGTTGGTGCGTTGACATCTAAACCTTATTCATTCACAGCCCGCCCATGGGAACTTCGTAAAACAGAATCAATTGACGTGCATGATGCGGTTGGAAGCAACATTCGTGTGGATGCGCGCGGCAACGAAGTGATGCGCGTATTGCCACGTTTGAACGAAGATGTGAACGAAGAATGGATTTCAGACAAAACCCGTCATGCTGTTGACGGATTAAAACGCGCTCGTTTGGATAGGCCTTATGTCCGCGATGCCGCTTCTGGACAACTTCGCGCCGCATCTTGGGATGAAGCGTTGGGTGTTGTTGCACAAAAATTATCATCAACCCCCGCATCCAAAATTGCGGCCATGGTTGGCGCATTGAACGACACGGAATCAATGACGGCCTTAAAAGATGTCATGACATCTTTGGGTGTAAAGAATTTGGATTGTCGTACAGATGGAACATTGTTTGATGTATCCAATCGTGCGGGATATACATTTAATTCAACAATAGCAGGCATTGAAAAAGCAGATGTTATTTTGTTGGTGGGCACAAACCCAAGATGGGAAGCTCCGCTGGTCAATGCGCGTATTCGCAAAACCATTTTGTCCAAACGGGTAAAAGTGGGCGTGATTGGTGAAAATCGCGATTTGAGCTATGCAACCACCTATATAGGTTCAGGGCCAGAAAGCCTGAACGGGCAGCATTCATTCTTTGATTTGATTAAAGCTGCAAAAAATCCATTGATGATTGTCGGGCAGGGTGCATTCCTCCGCCCTGACGGAGAGGCGGTTCATGCATCGCTTCAGGCTTTTGCCGAAAAATTCGGATTTGTAAAAGACGGATGGAACGGATTTAACATTCTTCAAACCAATGCATCCCGCGTTGGAGCATTGGATATTGGTTTCGTTCCGCAAGATGGTGGATTGAATGCTTACGGTATTTTGGAAGCAACTCAAAACAAAGGAATCGAAGTCCTCTACCTCTTGGGTGTTGATGAATTTAATGTTGGCGCATCAATTGGCAAAGACACATTTGTAATTTATCAAGGCCATCATGGTGACCAAGGGGCTGCACGCGCGGATGTGATTTTACCGGGTGTTGCCTATACCGAAAAAGATGGTTTGTATGTGAATACCGAAGGTCGTGTACAACTGGCCAAAAAGGCAGTCACACCTCTTGGCGAGGCGCGCGAGGATTGGAAAATTCTGCGGGCATTGTCGGATAAGTTAGGCAAGCCATTGGCGTATAACACATTGGCACAATTGCGTGCGCGTTTGGTAACCGAGTTTCCTCATTTTGGAAAAATCGGACAAGTTGTGTCCGCCATCTGGGGGCAATTTGGCAAAGCGGGTGAAGTTCGCAATCACCCATTCCATTCCCCGATTGATAATTTTTATATGACGAACTCTATCAGCCGTTCATCAAAAACCATGGCCGACTGTACCAAAGCGTTTGTTAAACAACCCAAAACAGCAGTAGCGGCGGAGTAGATTGCCATGACAACCGCATTAATGGATTTTATCACTACATACGGAATGGACGCACTGATTTTGGTTGCCAAAATTGTCGGGTTGTCTGTTGCCATTATGGTGTTTGTTGCATTTGTAACCTATGCCGAGCGTAAAGTTCTGGGCGCGATGCAACGTCGTCAGGGGCCAATGACCGTTGGGCCTTTTGGATTGTTGCAACCGTTTGCCGATGCATTCAAATTATTGTCCAAAGAAACCATTGTTCCGACCAATGCGAACAAACCTGTTTTCTTTATGGCGCCAATTTTGATTTTGATGTTGGCGTTGCTTGCATGGTCGGTCATTCCGCTCAGTGCCCAAGTTGTGCTCGCTGATATTAATGTTGGTGTTTTGTTCCTCTTTGCGATTTCATCACTTGGTGTTTACGGCGTGATTATGGCGGGATGGGCATCGAATTCGAAATATGCATTCCTTGGCGGGTTGCGGTCTGCGTCACAGATGGTGTCATACGAAGTATCGATGGGTCTGGTGATTGTCACTGTTATTTTGTGTACAGGAACAATGAACCTCTCGGAAATTGTGTTGGCTCCGCGCCCTTTATGGATGCAGATTATGCTCATTCCGATGCTGGGTGTGTTTCTGATTTCAATTTTGGCCGAAACCAACCGTCCGCCATTCGACTTGCCAGAGGGCGAATCAGAATTGTCAGGTGGTTTTATGGTTGAGTATTCCGCAGGAACATTCGTTTTGTTCTTCCTTGGTGAATACATGAATATGGTTTTGATGTCTGCGATTACCACCATTCTGTTTTTGGGTGGGTGGTTGCCCCCATTCGGAATTGAAGCTTTGGCGGTTGTTCCGGGGGTTATCTGGTTTATTGCCAAAGTATCATTGGTATTATTTTACTTCGTATGGGCACGGGCAACATTCCCGCGTTATCGCTATGACCAATTGATGCGTTTGGGTTGGAAAGTCTTCTTGCCATTCAGCTTTATCTGGGTTGTACTGGTCGCTGGTGTCCTGATTTACATGAACGCGTTACCACAATAGGAAATATTATCATGTCTGCTTTGACCGTTGTCCGTTCATTCCTACTCATCGAAATCCTGAAAGGGATGGCGTTGACATTGAAATATATGTTCTTCATGCCCCGCGTGACGATTAACTATCCGTATGAAAAGGGGCCTTTATCCCCGCGTTTTCGTGGTGAACACGCACTGCGCCGTTATCCGAATGGAGAGGAGCGTTGTATCGCTTGTAAATTATGCGAAGCCGTTTGCCCCGCACTTGCCATTACCATTGAGGCAGAACCACGCGAAGATGGTCAGCGTCGCACCACCCGTTATGATATTGATATGACCAAATGTATTTATTGCGGTCTGTGTCAGGAAGCTTGCCCAGTCGATGCGATTGTCGAAGGGCCGAATTTTGAATTTGCGACCGAAACCCGTGATGAGCTGTTCTATAACAAGCAGCGCCTTCTGGAAAACGGTGACCGTTGGGAAGCTCAAATTGCCAGAAATCTGGTCAATGTAGCCCCTTATCGCTAATTTTTAGATCTGATTATTTTTCCCCTGCGTAAATTTTGGACTCTATTAATCAATTTTAGGGTAAACTGGAATGTCTAGATTTTAGATTAGGGTTTCACATGGCAATAACCGACGCAAAAACTAAGGATTTACAGTCTTTTCAGTCTGTTCCCAAAGATTCAAACGACATTCAGTCAGTTTTATTGATGATTCATGCCATGAAAGAGCAAATGGACGGGATGGAACGTTTTGTTCGCCGCCGTTTTGATGAAATTTCCATGGAAATCAATGCAACGTCCCAACAATTGGATATGGCGGAAGAGGGGCTTGCAGGTCGTTTTTCCGAAGTTTTAAGTACAATTTCGGCGATATCCTTTAGTGGTAATGGTTTGACCGCCGCCAATACTGGGGTCGAACTCGAAGCCGTTATTACGGACACCGAAGAAGCCGCCAACAAAATTCTGGATGCCGCCGATCGTATTTCAAACCGCATCAGGTCGGATAAAGGACTTGATGGAGAAGAAGCCCGTCGTTTGTTCTTAGAACAAACCCGTCAGGACGTTCAAGAAATTCTGATGGCGTGTACCTTCCAAGATTTGACAGGACAACGGATTCGGAAAACTCTTGATAGTCTTCAAATTATTGAAAATAAAATCAGCTCAACCCTTGATGAATTGGGAATTGAAGTCAAGGTTGATCCGTTGGCGGGTGGAGTTCGTGATTCGACCGAGAACCATGCGCATTCCCAAGCGGATATTGACGCTTTATTCAGTTAAATCGGCCCCGATATCTCAAGAACATCCCCTTTGTCAGGGGATTTTTTTATTTTATGGGTTAGGGGTGGGAAAACTGCATATTTTTTTGCGCCCCCCGCTTGCGTAATGGCTTGTAAAGCATTAGAAAAGTGAAGCTTTTTAAAAGCCCAACTTTATCAAAAGAAGAGTCTGTCCCATGATCGGGGTTATCGCCTTTTACGCCTTTGCGGCTATCTTAGTTACCAGTGCAGTTCTTGTGATTACGGCCAAGAATCCAGTTCACTCGGTTTTGTTCCTTATCCTTGCGTTTTTCAACGCGGCGGGACTTTTTGTCCTGTTGGGGGCAGAATTCGTTGCGATGATTTTGGTCATCGTTTATGTCGGTGCTGTCGCGGTATTATTCTTGTTCGTTGTGATGATGCTCGATATCGATTTTGCCAAATTGCGAAGCGGCGCAAAGCAGTATGTATCGCTTGGCCTGTTGGTCGGTCTGGCTTTGCTTGCTGAATTAATCATGCTTTATCAAGTGTGGCCCGAACCACCTGTTGCGCCAGATATGTCCCAAGTTGATAATACCAAAGCGTTGGGAAAAATTCTTTATACCGATTATGTGTTTCCGTTTCAGGTGTCCGGTTTGATTTTGCTGGTGGCCATGATTGGCGCAATTGTCCTGACACTTAGAACACGCGGTGGTGTTTTGCGTCAGAAAATCTCCTATCAGGTGGACAGCAAACCATCCGATATCATTGAAATTCAGAAAGTATCCGTGGGAACAGGGGTGTCAAATGTTTGAGATTGGTTTGGTTCATTATCTGACGTTGGCGGCTATCCTGTTTACTATCGGGATATTCGGTATCTTCCTCAATCGTAAAAACGTCATTATTATTTTGATGTCGATTGAATTGATGTTACTTGCCGTCAATATCAACTTCGTTGCGTTTTCTAGTTTTCTGCATGATTTGACCGGACAGGTCTTCACCATGTTCATCCTGACTGTTGCTGCTGCCGAAGCCGCGATTGGTCTGGCAATTCTGGTGTCGTTCTTCCGTAACAAAGGGTCAATTGCGGTCGAAGATATTTCCGCGCTCAAAGGGTAATCAAGGATAATATAAAATGGGATATTTAGCAGTTTTTCCTCCGCTCTTTGCATTTTTGCTGGCTGGATTATTGGGTAAAAAATTTGGCGATCGGTTTTCGCAAATCGTGACCTGTGCAGGCGTGATTACGGCGGCGGCTGCATCCGTGAATTTGTTCTTTTCGGTTATTCTTGGTTCAAATCCACATACATTGCCATTAATGACATGGATATCATCGGGTGATTTTAACGTGGATTGGACAATCCGTGTTGATCAGCTCTCTGTCATTATGTTTTGTGTGATTAATATCGTATCGGCCTGTGTTCATGTTTATTCAGTTGGATATATGAGCCACGACGACAGCAAATCACGTTTTATGGCTTACCTCTCTCTCTTTACATTTGCGATGTTGATGTTGGTGTCTGCCGATAATCTGTTGCAATTATTCTTCGGTTGGGAAGGGGTTGGTCTGGCATCATATCTCCTGATTGGTTTCTGGTATCATAAACCATCTGCGGGTGCGGCTTCTGTGAAAGCATTTATCGTTAACCGCGTGGGTGATTTGGGTCTGACACTTGGTATTATGGCGGCCTTTGTAATATTTGGGACAATCCAGTTTGATGGTATTTTCTCTCAAGTCGCCAGCAAAGCAGGGGATACATTCCATTTCTTTGGGCATGATGTTCATGCGCTGACTTTGGTGTCTTTGTTATTATTTGTGGGCGCAGTTGGTAAATCTGCCCAACTTGGGTTGCACACATGGTTGCCAGACGCGATGGAAGGGCCAACGCCCGTATCCGCACTTATCCACGCGGCAACAATGGTGACGGCGGGTGTATTCCTTGTGTCACGTTTTTCACCTGTATTTGAATATGCGCCTGATGCGTTGATGGTTGTGTGTGTATTTGGTGCGTTGACAGCGTTTGTTGCGGCAACCATTGGTATGACACAATTCGACATTAAACGCGTGATTGCGTATTCAACCATGTCGCAATTGGGATATATGTTTTTTGCGCTTGGTGTGTCTGCATATTCTGCCGCGATGTTCCACCTTGTCACTCATGCATTCTTTAAGGCGTTATTGTTCTTAGGCGCAGGCTCGGTTATTCACGCCATGTCCGATGAACAAGATATGCGTAAAATGGGCGGTATCTGGAAAAAAATTCCAGTGACCTATGCGATGATGTGGATTGGGTCATTGGCTTTGGCGGGTGTACCGTTCTTTGCTGGATATTATTCCAAGGATTTGATTTTGGAATCTGATTGGGCTGCTAATAGCCCTGTTGGTCATTTTGCCTATTACATGGGGATTGCCGCCGCATTGATGACAGCGTTCTATAGCTGGCGTTTGATTATCATGACATTCCATGGCAAACCACGCGCCGACCACCACACGATGGAACACGTCCATGAATCTCCTGCCGTTATGGTTGTGCCTTTGTTGGTGTTGGCTGTTGGGGCAATATTCTCTGGCTCTATCCTTCACGGCGGATTTGCAGGCGCAGAAGTTGAGCATGAAACTGTGGCTGTTGTTGAACATGCAACAGAAGAGGTGCAAAAGCTTGTCCCAAAACCTGTTACAGAGGATTCAACAATTGTTGAAGAAACAGAACATGTTGACCCATTGCACAGCAAAGAAGCTTTCTTTGGAAAATCTTTGTTAGTTTTGCCAGAGCATGACTCGGTTGCCAAAGCCCACCATGTTGAAGAATGGGTCAAATTAATGCCGACGATTGTGGGCGCTATCGGGATATTCTTGGCTTATGTTGCCTATATGTTTTTCCCATCCATTCCAGCAACCATGGTAAAAATCTTCAAACCTCTGCATACGTTGTTTTTCAACAAATGGTTCTTTGATGAAATATATAATACCGTATTTGTAAAAACGTCATTTAAACTCGGCCAGATATTCTGGAAGGGTGGTGATGGTGCCATTATTGATGGATTAGGGCCAAATGGTATTGCATCATTAAGCCAAAAATTGTCAGGGGTTCTGTCCCGTTTCCAAACTGGATTTGTATTCCAATACGCCTTTATGATGATGATTGGTTTGATTGCAATTGTGACTTGGGTTGCTTATGCGATTGGGCTTTTTGATCTCTTGCCTGAAATGTTGAAATAGTCAGAAACGGAACATAACATGACTGGACTTCCACTTCTTTCACTTGTGACTTTCCTGCCGCTCGTCGGGGCAGCGCTTTTGATGCTGCTTAAGGGGGATGACGCTGTTATCGCCAATAAATCCCGTATTGTCGCATTGGTTGTGACAACGCTGACCTTTCTGTTGTCGCTTCCTATATTATTCGGGTTTGATGCAACAACCGCAGATTTTCAATTTGTTGAAAAGAAAATCTGGTTTGAATCTTACGGCATTTCCTATCACATGGGGATTGACGGGATTTCATTATTCTTTGTAATGCTGTCAACTTTTCTGACCCCATTATGCGTGTTGGCAAGTTGGCACGCCGTTACAAAACGTGTCCGCGAATATATGATTGCGTTTCTGCTTCTTGAAACCTTTATGATTGGAACATTCTGTGCACTGGATGCGATTTTGTTCTATCTGTTCTTCGAAGGCGTTCTGATCCCGATGTTTATTATTATCGGTGTTTGGGGTGGCGCGCGTCGCGTATATTCGTCATTCAAATTCTTCCTTTATACCTTGTTAGGCTCGGTTTTGATGTTGGTGGCGTTAATCACCATGATTTTACACGCAGGAACAGCCGATATTCCTGTGTTGATGGGGTATGATTTTGCTTCTGGATTGCAAAAATGGTTATGGATAGCTTTCTTCGCCAGCTTTGCTGTGAAAATGCCAATGTGGCCAGTGCACACATGGTTGCCAGATGCCCACGTTGAAGCCCCGACAGCTGGTTCTGTTATTCTGGCGGGCGTATTGCTCAAAATGGGTGGGTATGGCTTCCTTCGTTTCTCTCTTCCAATGTTTCCTGATGCAACCGAATATTTCACACCATTGGTTTTTGCGTTGAGTGTGATTGCGATTATCTACACCTCTTTGGTTGCCTTGGTTCAGCAAGACATGAAAAAGATGATTGCGTATTCATCAGTTGCCCATATGGGGTTTGTCACTCTTGGAATTTTCACCCTGAATATTCAGGGGATTGAAGGTGCTGTGTTCCAGATGATCAGCCACGGTGTGATTTCCGCAGCATTGTTCCTAAGCGTTGGTGTGGTGTATGACCGTTTGCATACCCGCGATATAAATCGTTACGGTAATCTTGCCAAAAATATGCCGCTTTACGCCTGTGTATTTGTTGTTTTGATGTTGGGGTCTGTAGGGCTTCCAGGGACATCAGGATTTGTAGGCGAATTTTTGGCATTATTAGGTGCATTTAAGGTGAATACAGTCGTTGCAACATTTGCGGCGACGGGCGTTGTGTTTGGTGCGGCTTATATGTTGCTCCTGACCCGCAAAGTTATCTTTGGCCCAAAAATCAATGATGATGCGGCGGCAATGACCGATTTGGATGGTCGCGAGAAATTCTATTTCCTTCCGCTTATCGTTTTGGTTATCTGGTTGGGTGTTTCACCATCCTATGTCTTGGATAGAATTGCACCATCAATTGAAAATCTGGTTACACAGGCAAAGCCTGAACCTCTTGTACAATCACAACAACCACCTGTTGTCGAAGCGCCTGTTGAGGCACCTGTTCAGGATTCGGCTGAGGCAACACCATCTGCAGAAGATACAAAGAAACCTGCCGATGAACCAAAGACAAAGAAATAGAAAAGGGGATAGCCACTTATGGACGGGTTTAACTGGATGATGTTTTCTCCCTTAAAGCCAGAGATTTCTCTGGCAATTGTTGGAATGTTGCTGCTGATGCTGGGTGCATTCCGTGGTAAGTCGAGCGTGAATTTTATTCTGACCGCAGTCATTGCGTCCATCGCTCTGGCAATGGGCAGTATCCTGACCTCGGAATGGGTTCCTGTTGATACGTTGGGGGGAATGGTTATTGTCGATGCGTTTTCAGAATGGATGAAAGTTTTGATCCTCTCTGGTCTTGGCGTATCCCTGTTGCTGTCTGTGTCATGGCTCAAAGAAAATTCGCTTTTGAAATTCGAATACCCGTTGCTTGTTTTATTTTCGGGTATCGGGATGATGTTGATGGTGTCGGCAAATAATTTGCTCTCGCTCTATGTATCTCTCGAATTGTCGTCATTGTGTCTTTATGTTTTGGCGGCCATTAACCGAGATCATCTGAAATCAACCGAGGCAGGATTGAAATATTTTATCCTTGGCGCATTGTCATCTGGCCTATTGTTGTTTGGAATTTCTTTGGCCTATGGCTACACAGGTTCAATTTCATATGCAGGAATTGCCAATTTCTTACAGGCCACAGAAACCATGCCATATGGTGTAATGGTTGGAATGGTCTTTATTTTGGCTGGTCTGGCGTTCAAAATATCTGCTGTGCCGTTCCATATGTGGACACCTGACGTTTATGAAGGTGCTCCAACGCCTGTGACCGCATTATTTGCAATTGTACCAAAGGTTGCAGCTTTCGGATTGATTATCCGTTTGTTGGTGGGACCATTTGCCATGCTTCTTGCTGAATCGGCGCAAATTATTGTGTTTATCTCGGTCGCCTCTATGGCGCTTGGTGCCTTTGCTGGATTGGTTCAAAATAATATCAAACGGTTGCTGGCCTATTCATCGATTGCCAATATGGGCTATGCAATGTTGGGGTTGTTGCCCGGTGTACCAGAAGGCATTGCGGCAACTATTATCTACCTCACCATCTATATGGCGATGTTGGCGGGTGTGTTTGCAATCTTGATGAGCATTAAAAAATCAGGAAAAGCGATTGAAAATATCCCTGACTTTGCAGGGTTGTCGAAATCATCTCCATTCTTGGCATATGCTTTGACAGGTCTGTTATTTTCGATGAGTGGCATTCCACCTCTCGCAGGGTTCTTTGGGAAATTATTTGTGTTCCAAGCCGCAGTTGCAGGCGGATATATGGTTGTTGCCGTGATTGGTGTTTTAACATCTGTTGTCGGTGCGTATTATTACCTGCGCCTGATTAAAGTCATGTTCTTTGATGAATCGTCGGAAACATTTGATGAAGATTCATCGTTGTCCCGCCATTTGGTTTCTGTTGCATCAATTGCCTTTATATTGTTGTTCACAGTAATGCCAAATGAATTGTTATCAAAAGCGATGCAGGCATCTATTAGCCTTTTCCCTTAAATCATAATGCGTACTGGCTGGAACATTTTTTCGTTTGAAAGTCTGGGCAGTACGCAGGATATAGCAAAGTCATATCTTGCCGAGGGGGCAGAGCATAAATCTCTGCCTTTTGCTGTGCGGGCTGATATGCAAACAGCAGGGCGTGGGCGGTTGGGTAACCAGTGGTCATCGCTCACAGGGAATTTGTTTGCTTCGTTATGTGTTGATGTCGGGGGCGTGCCCGCACAAAACGCCGGACAATATTCCTTTCTGGCTGCTGTTGCATTGATGGATGCTCTTGCCGATTATGGGGTGAGAGATGCCAAAAATAAATGGCCGAATGACATTCTGGTGAATGGACAAAAAATTGCAGGCATCTTGTTGGAAAGCGATGTCCAGAGTGATGGAAAAATAAACGCATTGATAATCGGTGTGGGGGTCAATCTGGCAAAGGCTCCGGATGGGGCCGTTGCATTAAATGATGTTATCAAATCTGAGATATTTCCTTCAGAGTTTTTAGAAAAATTTATCGACAAACTACAAAATCAATTGGATGTTATAGCCCTAAATGGTTTTTCACCCATTCGGAAACTCTGGCTGTCCAAAGCCTATGGCATGGGCACACAAATCCGCGTAAGGTTAACCAATGAAACATTCTATGGTGAATTTGTGGGGTTGGATGATGGCGGAGCTTTGCTGGTTCTTCCTGAAAATGCACATTCACCGCGCATCATTCATTCAGGTGAAATATTTTTTGAATTAAAAGAGGGATAGGTCATGTTATTGGTCGTTGATGTTGGAAATACCAATGTTGTATTTGCGGTATATGATGGAGAAAATCAACGTGGATTGTGGCGGTGTCATACAGATTCCGCGCGGACGGCCGATGAATATGTGGCGTTTCTAAGTCAACATTTTGAATTAAAAAATTTAAAAATATCCGATATTCATGATGTCATTGTATCGTCTGTTGTCCCTGATGCAGATTTTGCAATTGAAAAAATGGCGATGGATGGGTTCGGGCAAAAACCAATTTTCGTCGGGCGTGATACGGGCGATATTGGGGTTGGTATAAAAATCGACAGGCCATCAGAGTTAGGCGCAGATCGTTTGGTGAATACATTTGCAGTCCGTCAGGAATATGGATGCCCCGCAATTGTGATTGATTTTGGAACGGCAACAACATTTGATGTGGTGGATGAGGCGGGTGCGTTTGCCGGTGGCGCAATTGCCCCTGGCCCCAATTTGTCAATGGAGGCTTTGTATATGGCAGCCGCCAAATTGCCCCGCGTTGGTGTTGAAAAACCACAAAAAGCCATGGCCAAGAATACGGTTGAAGCCATGCGGGTTGGGGTTTATTGGGGATATGTTGGCTTAATTGAAAAGATATTGGCAAAAACCATTGCCGAAATGCCATCAAAACCAAAAGTGATTGCCACGGGTGGTCTGGCGGGGTTGTTTAAATCGGATATTCCTGCAATCGACCATATTGACGATAATTTGACCCTGAAGGGGCTTTTAGGCATTTACCAACACCTAAAAAACAAATAAAGTCCCCGCATGAAAAAGAGTAAAGAAAAATTGCCCAAAGCAAGTAGGGCAGATTTTGCCACAGGGTTTCATTTTATCCCCTTGGGTGGCAGTGAAGAATTCGGCGTTAATTTCAACCTTTATGCCTGTGATGGCAAATGGATGATTTTTGATTGTGGTATCGGATTCGCCGACCATCGTTTTCCGGGTGTCGATATTCTTCTTCCCGACCCGAAGTTCATCGAAGATTATAAAAGCGATATTCTGGGTATGGTTATTACCCATGCGCATGAAGATCATGTGGGCGCAGTTCCATATTTATGGCCCCGTTTGAAATGTCCGATTTATTGCACAAAATTTACAGCTGCAGTTCTGCGCGCAAAGATGAGCGAGCATCCAGAATGCAAGGGTGCAAAAATTCATATTATTGATACGGAACATGAATTGGAACTTGACCCGTTTAAATTCCAATTTATTCATGTGGCTCATTCCGTGCCACAGGCAGTCGCAACAGTTATTGAAACGCAGTATGGACGCGTGGTGCACAGTGGAGATTGGAATCTTGATCCAACCCCTGTCATTGACAAGCCAACCGATGAAGCAGCCTTTCGTGCGGCTGGTGAAAAAGGTGTGCTGGCGTATATTGGGGATTCAACCAATTCCCCGCAAGCAGGTCGTGCAGGCACAGAGGCCGATGTTGTCATCGGTTTGGAAGAGGTATTCCGCGATGCCCCAGGGCGTATTTTGGTCACAATTTTTGCATCGAATATTGGCCGCGTTCAAAGTATTGCACGCGCCGCCGAAAAAACAGGGCGCAGTGTTTGCGTTTTGGGGCGGTCGCTTCATCGCATGACATCGGTTGCGCGGGATTGCGGATATTTAAAAGACATTCAGGATTTTGTATCTGAAGAAGACGTGTTCATGCTCCCCGCCGATAAAACATTATTTATTGTGACGGGGTCACAAGGCGAGGCGCAGGCAGCGTTGGCGCGGATTGCGCGTGGCGATTGGCGTGAAATTAAATTGGGCAAAGGCGATACGGCTGTTTTTTCATCCAAAGCCATTCCCGGAAATGAAAAAGAAATCAACGCCGTTAAAAATCATTTAAGTGCCTCTGGCGTTAAAATTATTGATGCAAAAAATGCGCGTGATATGGGGCATTGCATTCATATTTCTGGGCATCCGTATCGTGATGAAGTCATGGATATGATGTCGTGGGTTAAACCTAAAGCGGTTATCCCTGTTCATGGGGAGCGCATGATGCTTGAGGCGCAGGCGGGTATTGCGCGTGAAATGGGAGTAGGGCAAGTCCTTATCCCGAATAATGGATCTGTTATTCGCCTGTCTGGTGAAAAATTGGAAATCATTGATCATGTTCCTGCGCGTGCTTTGGCGGTTGAACCGAACAGGATTGTATCTGCTGATCACAAGGGAATTGCGGAACGGCGTAAATTACAATTTTCTGGTGCGGCACACATTACCGTGGCGATTGATGGGCGCGGGCAGATGGCGGCCCCACCACAAGTATCATTAATTGGTATCATTGATCATGATGATGCAGCAGAGTCCGAAATTCTGGAAGATATCAAACAAGAAATCGAAGATGTCTTGATTGAGTTGGATGAAGATGGAATTAGCGATAACAATGAAATTCAGGAAGATATTCGGGTTGCCTGTCGCAAGCTCCTTAATGAAATTTTTGGATTTAAACCAAAGGTTTCTGTTCATTTGTTCAGAATTTAGATAAACATCATTTTTGCAGAAAAAGACGGTATTTCGTGGCCATTCTTATGGACGAAATGTGTCAAATGTCATAAGGTCTTTATCAGGATTCAGCCATTATTTTACGCGGAGATATTTCCATGAAAACAGCTCTTTTCACTATTTTACTTATGACGACTGTTGCAGTACCTGCATTCGCAAAAAGTAACAAAAATAATACGGACGTAAACAGCAGTTCATTTGCAGTTCAGAAAATGATTTGTAGCAAATTATATGTTCCTGCAACAGGAAGCGCATCTCCGACGTATCAGGCGGGGGTTGATGTGAATGGAAATGCTGTTGCGCCTGCGGATATATCGCCTGTTCCTATGGCGGAAAATACTCCAAATTATATTGAAGTTCCGATGACCATTGATTTGGCACAAAAATTGGGAACCTCGCCGACTGGTGCGGAAATGAAATTACCCGTGGCCAATTTGAAACTCTATAAAGATGGTCGTGTTGAATATAACGGACAAGACATTACATCCAATGCGGGTGAAATGTGTGGTCTCGCCCAAACAGGTGCCCCAAAAGATGAAAACAATAAAGCCCCAGCACAAGTTGCGCCTGCATCAGGTCATGAAAAAACGATGGTGATGCCTGCGGCTCCGACAGCGTATGTTCCACCTATCCAGCCAGAGGAAACCGTCCCACAGGCTGGTTCTGTTGCTGCATCAAGCACAACACCGCCGCCCAAAATTATCTATAAATTACAACAAGGAACGGCCGCCAAAAGCATAAGCCAATAATTTAATTCATTCAAATAATATAGAGATAAACATGTCCAATAAAGATCAAACGGCAGCCAAATCGAATGCGCCCCGCACAGCCATTACCCCTACGCGCGTCGAAAATTTTCCTGAATGGTATCAGGAAGTCATCAAGGCAGCAGACATGGCCGAAAATTCACCCGTGCGCGGATGTATGGTGATTAAACCTTATGGTTATGCCGTTTGGGAAAATATCCAACGCGCATTGGATAATGGAATTAAGGAAGAGGGCGTGCAGAACGCTTATTTTCCTTTGCTGATTCCGTTGAGCTTTATTTCGCGCGAGGCAGAGCACGTTGACGGTTTCGCCAAAGAATGTGCAGTTGTAACCCATCACCGTTTGGAAGCTGGCCCTGATGGCAAGCTGGTTCCTGCAAAGGATGCGGAACTGGACGAACCTTTGATTATCCGCCCGACATCGGAAACGATTATCGGCGATTCCATGTCAAAATGGATTAAGTCCTATCGTGATTTGCCAATGAAACTCAACCAATGGTGTAACGTGATGCGATGGGAAATGCGCACACGTCTATTCCTGCGCAGTTCGGAATTTTTGTGGCAAGAAGGGCATAACGCTTTTGAAAATGCCATCGAGGCAGATGCAGATGCGCGTAAGATGTTGGAGGTCTATAACGACCTTTATACCAATTATATGGCTGTTCCGGGATTTATGGGCGAGAAAACCGCAGATGAACGTTTCCCCGGTGCAGTAAAAAGTTACACCATCGAAGCCATGATGCAAGATGGTAAAGCCTTGCAAGCCTGTACATCGCATAATCTTGGACAAAATTTTGCACATTCTTGCGGCATTAAATTCCAAGGACGTGACGGTGCAGAACATTTTGCGCATACAACATCATGGGGATTATCAACCCGTTCTATCGGTGGGTTGATAATGACCCATGGGGATGATGATGGTTTGATTATGCCGCCACGCCTTGCCCCGCAACAGGTCGTTATCCTGCCGATTATCAAGGGTGAAGATACGGGTGGCGTGATGGCATTTGCCGATAAATTGGCGGCTGAGTTAAAATCAAAAGGTATTCGTGTCCATATTGATAAAACAGATGCGCGTGCACCTGATAAAATGTGGGCAGCCATTAAACGTGGTGTCCCAATTCGTGTTGAAATTGGTGAACGCGAAGTAGCCGAAGGAAAATTGACCCATACACGTCGTGATATTGGGCGTGATTCCAAAACGACCTGCACGGCTGATGAATTCTTGGGAACCGTTCAAACGATTTTGGATGCTATTCACACCAATATGTTGGAAACAGCCAGAACAAAAACGCGTGCGCGTATTTACAACGCCAAAACATTGGATGAATTAAAGGGATTCTTTACATCTGGCGATTTGGGATTTGTGCGTACACCTGTTGAATTGCTCGATAACCCTGATTATCAAGTGTTCAAAAAGGATAATTCATTGTCATCGCGTTGTTTGCCGTTTGAGGATGAAGGTCGCATGGTGCTGATTGGAAAGTCATATTAGGATGTATTCACCATTTGAAATCATGTTGGCTCTGCGGTATTTGCGTGCGCGCAAGGCCGAAGGGTTTGTATCGGTGATTGCCACATTTT
>CAZVSN010000014.1:25308-31549 GCA_964629455.1 uncultured Micavibrio sp.
CGGTATTTGCGTGCGCGCAAGGCCGAAGGGTTTGTATCGGTGATTGCCACATTTTCCTTTCTGGGGATTATGTTGGGCGTTGCCACACTTATCATCGTGATGTCGGTGATGAACGGGTTTCGTGGTGAATTGATTGGACGCATTCTGGGGCTTAACGGTCATTTGAATGTGTATCAACAAGGTGGGCCATTATACGGTTATGATGATTTTATAGCACGCATTAAGGGTGTAGACGGTGTTACATCTGTATCCCCAGTGGTAGAGGGGCAGGTTCTGATTACCGCGAATAATCAGGCCGCAGGAGCAATTGTGCGCGGATACACGCCACAATATATGCAACAAAAACCATTATTATCATCATCCATCGTGCAGGGAAAAATAGCTGATTTCCATGATGATGCCGTGGCCATTGGCGATAAAATGGCGGAACGTTTTGCTATTGGTGTTGGCGATACCATTACATTGATGTCGCCAAAGGGCAAAGCCAGTCCGTTTGGAACCATTCCGCGTACCGCGCAATATCGTGTTGCCATGATATTTGATGTCGGAATGTATGAATATAATTCTGGTTATATTTTTATGCCATTAGAAAGCGCGCAAACATTCTTTCAGTTTGCTGATAACTCTGTTTCTCTTCTTGAAATTATAAGCACGGATCCGAACAAAGTGGATAAGGTAAAGTCTGCATTATCAATTGTGCTTGATGGTGCGGCAGGGGTTTATGATTGGCGTGACAGCAATGCCAGCTTCTTTTCCGCCATTCAGGTGGAGCGCAATGTGATGTTTCTTATCCTGACCCTGATTATTCTGGTTGCCGCGTTTAATATTATTTCCAGCATGATTATGTTGGTCAAAGACAAAGGGCGCGATATCGCCATTATGCGTACCATGGGCGCATTTCGTAGCAGCATGATGAAAATATTTATGCTAACGGGGGCGAGTGTCGGAATTGCGGGGACGGTTGCGGGTTCTATTCTGGGGATTTCATTCGCCCTGAATATTGAATCTATCCGCCAAGCCATTCAAAATTTGACGGGTACAAAATTATTTCCTGATGAAATTTATTTCCTATCAAAACTCCCTGCCCAAATCGATTGGACAGAGGTTATTGTTGTTATTGGTATGGCGATAGTATTGTCGATATTGGCAACGCTCTATCCTGCGTGGCGGGCCTCTCGCCTCGACCCTGTGGAGGCACTCCGCTATGAATAAAGTTTTGCTTCACGCATCAAACCTTGAAAAAACGCACCATCAGGGCGATGAATCCCTGACGATATTCAAAGATATTTCCATGTCTTTGAATGCGGGTGAAATTGTGGCGTTGGTTGGGCCATCTGGGTCGGGCAAATCAACTTTGCTACAAATGATTGGGCTCCTTGATAAACCGACATCGGGGCAAATAGCGATTGAGGGCAAGGCCGTTTCCAAAATGGATGATGAAAGCCTGACATTGCTCCGCCGCAATACAATCGGGTTTGTGTACCAATTCCATTTCTTACAGGCAGAATTCTCGGCTGAGGAAAATGTGATGATCCCATTGATGATTGCGGGTGTATCCAAATCAGAGGCTAAAAAACGTGCGGATGCATTACTCGATAAAATGGGGTTGAGCCATCGTCTGAACCATCGCCCTGCGCGGTTATCGGGCGGCGAACAACAGCGCGTTGCGATTGCCCGTGCCCTTGCCAATAATCCTAAAATTTTGCTGGCGGATGAACCAACCGGAAATCTTGACCCGAAAACATCGGACGATGTCTTTGCCATGTTGATTGAACGCGTAAAAACTGCGGGTATTGGCGCATTGATTGCCACCCATAATATGGATCTTGCCAAGAAAATGGACAGGATTTTAATGATGCAGGATGGTCAATTGAAAGAGGTGGGTTAAGTCGATGAGTGAACACGGATCACCATCTTTTATCCATCTTCATGTCCATTCGGCCTATTCCCTTGCCGAGGGCGCTATCCCCGTTAAAACTTTGGTCAAAAAAACGGCACTGATGGGAATGCCCGCCATCGCTATTACGGATTCCAGCAATTTATTCGGTGCGATGGAATTTTCATTGGAAGCCAGCAAAGCGGGTGTTCAGCCGATTATCGGTGCACGCATTTTGGTGGGGGACGATGAACATCAATTGGTATTGTTGGTGCAATCAGAACAGGGATATTTAAATCTGTGTGAACTGTTAACCCAATCCTATGTGACATCTGATGGAATGTCGAAACCAAAATTGCCTTGGGATGATCTGCGAAAAAATGCAGAGGGATTAATATGTTTGTCGGGCGCTGTAAAAGGCCCTATTGGGCAAGCATTGCTCGCCAAACAAAATGATTTAGCAAATCAATATGCCAAAGATTTAAAAGATATATTTGGCGACAGATTTTATATTGAATTGCAACGTCATCATACGATTGATGAGGAAGCCATAGAAGGCGCATCAATTGATATTGCCTATGCACAAAACATTCCGTTGGTTGCCACCAATGATTGTTATTTTCCATCGCCCGATTTTTATCAGGCGCACGATGCATTAATGTGTATTGCCGAAGGGCGATATGTATCCGAAGAAGATAGACGCAAAGTTACCAAACATCATTTCCTGAAATCACCAGAAGATATGGTGGAGTTGTTTGGGGATATTCCAGAGGCCATTGCCAATACGGTTGTGATTGCCAAACGCTGTCATTTTTATCTGAGTGTTGTCAAACCTTTATTGCCGCCGTTTGTAACCGAAAGCGGATTGCCTGAGCCTGAGGAATTAAAACGTCAGGCAGAAGAAGGTTTAGAGTGGCGGTTGGATAATTTCGTTTTTACAAGCGAACAATCTGCCGAAGAAAAATCAGGGATTGTCAAAACCTATCAAGACCGTTTGGCGTTTGAATTAAACACCATTAATAAAATGGGCTTCCCCGGATATTTTCTGATTGTGTCTGATTTTATCAAATGGGCAAAGGCAAATAATATTCCTGTGGGGCCAGGGCGTGGGTCTGGCGCGGGGTCGCTCGTTGCATGGGCGTTACAAATTACCGATTTGAACCCGTTGCAGTTTAATTTGCTGTTTGAACGTTTCCTGAACCCTGAACGTGTGTCCATGCCTGACTTTGACGTGGATTTTTGTCAGGACAGGCGCGATGAAGTTATCCGTTATGTGCAAAACAGATATGGTCATGACCATGTGGCGCAGATTATTACCTTTGGTAAGCTACAGGCGCGCGCCGTTGTGCGTGATGTTGGGCGCGTGTTGCAAATGCCATACGGGCAGATTGATAAAATCGCCAAGATGATTCCAGCAAACCCTGCCAACCCTGTGACATTGGAAGAGGCGTTAGATGCTGATATTGAGCTTCGCAATCAACGTAGTGATGAACAGATTGATAGGTTGCTAACCATTGCGTTGCAATTGGAAGGGTTATACCGACACGCATCCACCCATGCGGCGGGTGTGGTAATTGGCGACAGACCTTTGCAACAACTTTGCGCCCTTTATAAAGACCCGAAATCAGATATTCCCGCGACCCAGTTCAACATGAAATATGTGGAGCAGGCGGGGTTGGTCAAATATGACTTTCTGGGGCTGAAAACACTCACCGTTATTCAAAAGGCAGTGCAGTTTATCAAAGAAGTTCATGGGATTGATGTTGAAATCCTGAAAATCCCTCTGGATGATGCCAAAACATATGAGATGATTTCTGCAGGGCAAAGTACGGGCGTGTTCCAGTTGGAAAGTACGGGGATGCGCGACACGCTGAAGAAGATGCGTCCCAACCGTTTTGAAGATATTATTGCGCTTGTATCTCTCTATCGCCCAGGGCCGATGGATAATATTCCGACCTATATTGACGTAAAGGACGGGAAGTTAGAGGCAGATTACCTTCATCCCAAATTGCAACCTATCCTCGAGGAAACCTATGGAATCATGGTGTATCAGGAACAGGTGATGCAGGCGGCACAGTTGCTTGCGGGGTATACGCTTGGCGGTGCGGATATGCTTCGCCGTGCCATGGGTAAAAAGATTAAAGAAGAAATGGATGATCAACGCGCCATCTTTGTTGAGGGTGCAGGAAAGCATTCAGGGGTAACGCCGCAACGCGCCATTGAAATTTTTGAAATTATCGAAAAATTCGCGGGATATGGATTTAACAAATCGCACGCCGCCGCCTATGCCTTGGTTGCGTATCAAACTGCGTGGTTAAAATCCAATTACCCTGTTGAGTTTATGGCCGCATCTATGACGCTTGATATGGGGAATACCGATAAATTAGCGGTGTTTAAACAAGCGTTGCAAGGCATGAAGATTGATTTGTTATTACCAGATGTTAATAAATCAGTGGTCGAGTTTAAGGTTGAAAACGGCGCGGTTCGCTATGCTTTGGCGGCCATTAAAGGGGTGGGGGTTCAGGCCATGGAATCCCTGTTGGCAGAGCGAAATGCCAACGGCCCATTTAAAAATCTGGAAGATTTCCTGAAACGGATGGATGCAAAAACGCTCAATAAAAAACAATTTGAAAATCTGGTGGCTGCTGGCGCACTTGATTCCATTCACCCCAATCGGGCGCAATTGTTTGAAGGCGCGGAAAGCCTTGTCCATTATGCGGCGGCACTTGCCGAAGAACGCAAAAGCGCGCAAAACAGTTTGTTCGCAATGGAAGAAACGGCATCAACCGATTTGGTTGCCCACCATTTGCCACAAATATCCGAATGGTCGCCACTGGATAAATTGGCGCATGAGTTTGGCGCAATCGGCTTTTATCTGTCTGCCCACCCGCTGGATTCAAAGCTGGCGCAGTTGGAGCGGATGCGGATTATTTCGTACAGCGAGATTGAACAGAAATTATCAGACAGACCGATGCTCCGCGTACAATTGGCGGGCGTATTGCTTCGGAAATCTGAAAAAATATCCCAGAAAAACGGCAATAAATTTGCGTTTCTGACCCTGTCCGATACGTCGGGGGTTTATGAGGTTTTGTTGTTTTCAGAAATTCTCAGCCGCTCACGCGAGTTTTTAGAAGTCGGGAAATCAATTCTATTATCTGCTGACGCAGAATATAAAGATGACTCGCTTCGTTTGACGGTGCAGGACGTTAAACCGTTAGATGATATCCTGATTGATAAAGTCCATGAGGTGATTTTAACCCTGAACCACAGTGAAGCGGTTGAAAACCTAAAAATCCTCTTGAGCAAAGCAGGGGAAGGTAAGTCATATTTTACCATTCATATTGAATCCCCCGCCGTTCAAAAAATGGTCAAACTTCGCCTGCCAAACGCCTATCATTTTACCCCCGAACTCCGTGATGACCTTTATAAACTGGGCGGTTTGCGGACGTTACAGGAAAGTTGATAAAATTTTATCTATTCCTAAATCCTAATTAACTTTGGATTGTTATCCTTTGACTGTGCACTGCAAAAATTGATGCGGTGCAATGAGGGGGAATAACACATGTCTGATATTCAGTCGAATTTTAAACTTCATGATAATGGCGGCATTCATATTACATTGGATGACCCGACCTTTGTTCGTGCAGAAACCGTTCTGGTCAATATCCGAAGCGGTGAAGTAAAAGCATTGTTACAACAGAAGCTGCATTCCTTGGGAAATGCCCCAGCCAATATTATTGCTGCATTCAAAGCAAAAGACGATGTTGTTCTTCATGCTACGCGCATTGACGGGTCGCATTTGGAATTGCGATCCCATGTTGTGTTGACGCATTAATTGAAAAAAATAATTCAAGAAAACAAAAAACCCGCCAATCGGCGGGTTTCTTTTATTATTCTGCAACAACTTGAGTTGCGTAATCTTTTTTCTCGGTAATACGCGCTTTTTTACCACGCAGACCACGGAGGTAGTAAAGTTTCGCACGGCGAACAGTACCACGACGGATCAGTTCAATGGTTTCAATACGAGGTGACAATAATGGGAATACGCGTTCTACGCCTTCGCCATAGGAAATTTTACGAACAGTGAAGCTTTCGTTTACGCCGTGACCTTCACGAGCGATGCAAACACCTTCATATGCCTGAATACGTTCACGGGTACCCTCAACGATTTTTACGTTGACCTTTACCGTGTCGCCAGCTTGGAATGGGGGAATGGTTTTGCCAGCAGTCAGTTTTGCAACTTGAGTGGCCTCAAATTTTTGTAATACGTTCATTTTAATACTCCATTTTTATAAGAACCCCGATAAGGGACAAGTCCCTGCGGATTCATTTGTTTGTTAAGTTGGGTGGTTTATAACCCGATTT
>CAZVSN010000015.1:0-21614 GCA_964629455.1 uncultured Micavibrio sp.
TTATGATGCACCTACACCCTGAACTTGTGAGAAGCGAGTGCTGCGCCAACTTTTTACCGAATTCTTTCTTACAAAGAGAAAAATTTCCGCGTTTATTTTCTCAAGGAGTCCGTCACGCGTGGAAGTCTGAAGACTTACAAAGCTCTGGCGCCTGCGGGGACGCCTCAATTGCCGATAGAGAGAACGGCCAAAAGATTATTTCAAATGCTGCAAAATCACTCGCAGAGCTGATTACAGAAATGACGGAGTTTCAACTTCCATCTTAATCCTTAAGAAAGCCAGATTTTGTCCATCTTTTTGGGGTATTTTTTCCAAAGTGTCTTTTGAAATAGTGTCTTTTGAAATCATGATGCATCATGCTATAAATCCTGCGCGATAAGCACAAGAGAGAAACATGACTAAACCACTACCCCAACCCAAAAAACGCCGTCTTACCATTTTACAGGTGATTCCCAATCTGGGTGCAGGTGGGGCAGAACAAACAACAGTTGATGTCACCGCCGCCATTGTAAAGGCAGGACACCGCGCGATTATTGTATCAAATGGCGGCCCCCGCGTGGTTGATATTCAACGTGCGGGCGGAACCCATATCCAAATGCCCGTGCATTCCAAAAACCCATTCACCATGTGGATGAATGTCGGGCGATTACGCCGTATTATCCGCGAACACCAAGTCGATATTATCCATGCCCGATCACGCGCCCCCGCATGGAGCACCTTAAAAGCCGCACGCGACACAGGTATAAAATTCCTGACCACCTGTCATGCGCCATTCAATATTGGCAATTCCGAATGGAAACGGAAATATAATTCAAGCATAGCGCGTGGCGATTTAATCATCGCCAATTCGGAATTTGTGGCGCATTATCTGGTTGATAATTACCAAGTGCCCATCCCCAAAATTCGCGTTATTCCACGCGGTATCCCGATGGATAAATTCAATCCGTCTTTAGTGACCGCAGAAAGAATGCTGCGCCTGTCCCAGAACTGGCGCATCCCCGAAGTTGCAACCGTTGTTCTGTTACCAGGGCGACTAACGCGCTGGAAAGGGCAAACAATCCTGATTGAAGCCATCGCAAAATTAAAACGGAAAGATATTTATTGCGTGTTGTTAGGCGATAATCAGGGACGCACAGAATATAGCGAAGAACTGGATACCCTCATTCACAATCTGCAACTGGAACAAAGGGTCAGAATTGCAGACCATTGCGATGATATGGCCGTTGCCTACACAATGGCCAATATTGTCGTATCAGCCTCAACCGAACCCGAAGGGTTCGGGCGCGTTGCCGTTGAGGCACAGGCCATGGGCCGCCCCACCATTGCAACCAATATCGGCGGGTCAAAAGAAACCATTATTGATGGCGTAACAGGGTGGCTGGTTCCACCCAACGACCCAGACGCATTGGCCAAAACCATTGATAAAGTTCTCTCTCTTCCTGATGAACAAAAACAATTTATCGCAGAACAAGCATCCATACATGCCCGCACCCATTTTACCAAGGAACAAATGACCACAGCGACCCTGTTGGTTTATGACGAACTGATGGGGCTATAACCAAAATGGTGCAGCAAAATATCCTTGTTATCAAATTGGGGGCATTGGGTGATTTTATTTATGCTGCAGGGGCCATGGCCGCCATTCGCAAACATCACCCGTATGATAAAATAACATTACTGACGACCAAACCCTTTGCAAACATGGCGCAGCAATCGGGGTATTTCGATGATATTATCATTGATAAACGCCCTAAATTTTTTGATATTGCTGGGTGGTTCTCTCTCAAAAAGATTTTAAATGCTGCACAATTTTCGCGCGTCTATGATTTGCAAAACAATGACCGCTCCCGCCTTTATTTCAAACTTTTCTCACGCAAACCAGAATGGGTTGGCACCGCCAAAGGCGCATCCCACCGCAACACATCCCCTGAACGTTCATCGGGTCATGCATTTTACGGACATCAACAAACATTGGCATTGGCAGGCATTCAAAATATCGAACTGGACCCGTTATTATGGATGGATGCAAATCTTGAAGCCTATCCCCTTCACAAGCCTTACGTTCTGATTGTTGCGGGGTGTTCCCCCACACACCCTGAAAAACGCTGGCCGATTGAACATTTCAGGGCAATCATCGGCAAATTGATATCACACGGATACCAACCCGTTCTGATTGGGTCAAAAGATGATGCCGCCATCACCGCCCAAATTGCCCCAGAATTTAAAGGGTTTGATGTATTGGACTTAACAGGTAAAACAGCATTAAACGAAATTCCCGCCTTGGCGCGGGGCGCCACCTGTGCCATTGGCAATGATACAGGTCCCATGCATATGGCGGCGATGGCAGGGTGCCCAGTGGTCATGATGTTTACAACCCAGACCAGCAAAATTCATAAACACGCGCCACCCAAAACAACAGGGGTCAAAGCTTTTGAAGCCTATGACATCGGGAATATATCAATTCAAACAATATGGGATGGATTTCAAACTTTAATCAGCAACAGGGGCTGATTGATTTTGGGAGAAAATCGTATTCAAACAGCACAGCAATTCATGGACAGCAATACTGCTGACCGAATAATAAATAGTTTGGGCATCACGACGCGTTTTCACCAGTTTATCTTCGCGGAGCTTTGCCAAATGTTGCGACAGGGCGGATTGGGAAATTTGAACAATTCCTTCCAACTCACCCACGCATTTTTCTCCGCCACATAAAGCACACAAAACCAGTAAACGTCTTGGATTAGATATGGCTTTCAGAACTTGCGAGGCCTGATCAAGATTTGCCTCAATACAATCAACTTCCATTTTAACTCAACCAAAGATTTAAACACTTATTGCAATTGGAGAGTGTATCTAAATTAGTCTTTTGGCAAGGACTTTTTATCTGGCAAGGCCGCAAAAAGCCAACGAATAAAAGCGTTTGGTAATATACACACCAATTTCAGCACCAAGGCCAATCGCAATGGAAAGTCAATGCGTGCTTTACAACGAGAGATACCGCCAATCATATAACGAACAGCCATATCCGTTTCCATCAGGCACGGCATTGGAAAATCATTCACATCGGTCATGCGACTTTTAATAAATCCAGGGCAAATAACCGTCACCTGAATGTTGTGAGGTTTCAACTTTACCGCTAAGGCCTCACCATAGAACCTGACTGCTGCTTTTGATGCAGAATAGGCGGGGGCACTCGGCATCGGGATAAAACTGGCCAAAGAACTGATTATCACAATCTGCCCAGATTTTCGGGCAACCATATGCGGAATAACAGGATAAATTGTATTCAGAACCCCCATAAGATTCACATCAAAAATTTTATAATCCCGCAAAATTTCATCAATATTCTGCCCCCCAAACCCGCCGGAAATTCCAGCATTGGCAATGACCAGGTCGACACCGAAATCGCGAACAAGCCCATCAATCCAATCCGCCATGGCGTGCCTGTCCACAACATCCAAACACCCCGCAACAACCTCACTCCCTTTGCTGCGGCATTCACGCGCAACAGCTTCCAACCTGTCCGCATCCCGCCCCGTCAGAAACAATCGCGTATCAGGTGAGGCATACTGCACAGCAAATTCCTGCCCAATCCCGCTTGAAGCGCCTGTAATCAAAATATTTTTCATGCGATTTCTCCGAAATTCAAACTGGTGGATTGCAGAGATTAAACTTTTATGTAGAATACGTCCATGTCACTCTTGCCTGTCAAACGCCGTGGTCTTCTTTTTATTTTGTCATCCCCGTCAGGGGCAGGCAAAACAACAATCACGCGCGCCCTGCTGGAACAAGATAAACAATTATCGATTTCAATATCGGTGACCACCCGCCCCCCACGCCCTGGTGAAGTGGACGGCAAAGATTATCATTTTGTAAGCAAAGACAAATTTAACCAGATGGTTGAAAACAACGAGCTTTTGGAACATGCCAAAGTTTTTGGCAATTATTATGGAACACCACTTTTGCCTGTCGAAAAAGCCTTGGCCAATAGTCAGGATATTATTTTCGATATTGATTGGCAGGGAACCCAACAACTGAAACAAAAACTGGTCAATGATTTGGTCACGGTTTTTATTCTGCCCCCGTCACAATCAGAACTGGAAAGACGGTTACGCGCCCGCCAACAAGACGACGAATCAACCATTCGTGAACGGATGAAAAAAGCGTCTGATGAAATTTCCCATTATTCGGAATATGACTATATTATCGTCAATAACGACCTATCCCGATCAATTGGAACGGCACAAGCCATCCTTGAGGCCGAGCGAAGCAAGCGGCGCAGAATTACCGATCTTCCCAATTTTGTAAGAACCCTGATGCAGGAGAATTAAGCCCTACCTGTCTTGGGTAGATTTTACTGTGATTTTTTGGTAGATTATTAACTGTTTGATGATGAACTACACTGATATACTGGCTTTCAAACGCCACCCACCCCGAAACGACCTACAAACTGCACGCAGAAACCACCAAAATTGAATTGAAAATAGGTAAAAGATGACCGAGAACCGCCCAAATCCTAACTCCAATCCTCGGAATATCAGGCCTGCGCCCGCACAAGCGAAGGCCGCCAAGCCAACCCAAGAGCAGGCCGAAGCCGAAATGCTCCGCACGGTTGGGTCGGTTATTGTCCGCAATGAATTTTATCGGGATGGATACCGCAGCCTGTTACGGATTGCCGTCATCGAAGCCATGATTATTCTGGCTCTTGTGGGGGCTATGTATTTCGTAATCGAAGTCCACCAACCCGAAAACCGTTATTTTGCAACAACAGAAGATGGTCGTTTGGTACCTATGGTACCTCTCAGCGAACCGAACTTAAGCGTTCCAGCCCTGATGTCATGGAGTGCGCAAGCCGCGACCGAAGTCATGACGTTTGGTTTTAACGATTATAAACGCCGTCTTCAGCAGGCTTCACGCAATTTTACACGCCTAGGCTGGGTCAGCTTTACCTCTGCCCTTGAAAAATCCCGTATTATAGAAATGGTCGAAACCAACCAACAGGTTGTATCCGCCGCCCCTGCAAGTGCCCCCGTTCTGATTTCAGAAGGGTTGGTCAACGGCAGATATCAATGGCAAGTTCAAATTCCTCTGGTTGTAACCTATCAGGCTGGCGCATCTGTCCGTTCCGATAAAATGCTGGTTACTTTGCTTTTGGTTCGCGTTCCAAAACTGGAAAGTCCAAACGGAGTTGGTATCGAACAGTGGATTGCCCGTTAATTCGGCACATCATACTGACCAACAATGGTATATTGATATTGCTCTTGTTTATTTTCCAGTATATCCTTCTGGTGAATTTTCAACACGAACAACAAACCGTCATCATCGGTTTGTTCAAGTGGTGAAAACAACCATATTTAATAGTTTTAAGTTACCGCACGGGGTGTGCATGACCAAGATTCGCGTATTACTGACAAGCTTTTTAACAGTAGCCTTACTCAGCACTGTTATTGTTTCTTTGGCATCTGCCCAAACGGTTGTTGACGGCGCGACAACGCCTCCTCCTGAGGGACAAACACTTTTCCAAGAAGATACAGAAACTCAAGCTGCACCAACAGCATCAGAGGAAAAACCTGCGGCCGCCGCAAAACCAGAAACACCGCCAAGCCTGTCAGATTTTCTGAACGAAGCAACAAACAGCGAAGCAAAAAAGCCAGCTGAAGAAAACAAAGATGTCGCCATAGACCCCGCCTTGCTCGGGGTTGACACCAATGCCCCCGGATTAAATTTGCAACAGCAAGGAACACCTGCCGAATCCCCAGAAGTGACCAAGGCAAAGACAGAATCAGCCATTCGTAAAGATGCCTTAAAAGCAGCCGCCAACCAGATGATGCCACTCAAGCCATCTGAGATTCGCAAAATGCTGGAAATGTATGACGAAACAACTCAGGCAGCAGAAACACCGATTTATCCGACACCAGAACCAGAATCGGCCTTCCAGACCGTATCGCTTGACCCCGGAACAAAACCAGTCGTTATTAAAACCGCTATCGGCAACGTCACAACCCTCAGCATCGTTGATATCACTGGACAACCTTGGCCCATTCAGGATTTGACATGGGCAGGAGATTTCCAAATCGAGCAACCTGAGTCAGGAAGCCATATGCTTCGCATCACCCCGACATCCCAATTTGCATCAGGCAACGTGTCCATGCGATTGGTCGGGTTAAACCCACCCGTGATTTTCTCTTTGAAAGCAGAACGCAAAACAGTTCATGTGCGTTTGGATGTCCAAATTCCAGAGGTCGGGCCAAAAGGGATTCTTCCTCCTGTTGAAACATCAATCTCAACAAAAGCAGGCGATGATTCGATGACATCTGTATTAATGGGTGTTGCAAAAGGTGAAGGAACAGAACGATTAAAAGTAGATGGCGTAGACGGTCGCACAACGGCGTATAATCAAGGCGGAACAATGTATATCCGCACCCCTTATACAATGCTGTCCCCCGCTTGGACAAAATCCGTCCAATCGGCAGATGGGACCAAGGTGTATGCCCTGAATTTTACCCCCGTCATACTTTTATCCGACAAAGGAAAAATGGTGAGAGCCTACCTCTCACACAAGGAGAGTTCCGATGAGCAATACTAATGATTTCGATACCCCTGAAGAGATAGATCAAGCGATTGATCAGGACATGGATTTTGGTGAGTTCGAAGACAAACAACAAAATTCGCTCGGAAGTGTCTGGAAAAGCAGCCCTCTTGTCAAATTCGGCCTGATTGCTGCCGCAATCTTGGTGGTGATTGTTCTGATTACCCTCTTTGGTGGGAAAGCAGAAAATGCGCCTAACTCTCTGGTATCCAGTGGCGATAAAGACTTTAAAGAAGCCCCCGGCACTAAAGAAGTTTCTCCGACCATGAAAGAAGCCATGGAAGAGAAAAACCAACAACGAATAGACGAAGCCCAGAAACAAGGCGGAAGCGCCATCCCGACACCGATTGAGGCTCCAAAAACTTTATTGGAAGTGCCTGATGAACAAGGCGCAAGCGAAGATCCTTTGTTAAGATGGAAACAAATGCAGGAAGAGCGCGCAAAAGCTCAACGCGAACAACAATTAATGGAAACCCAAGCTCAACCACAAACCGACCCGCAACGCGATGCAAAAGTACAAAGCCTTATGTCGGGAATGGCCACACAAATGGGTGATATTCTTGGCAAAGACAAAAAAGCAAATCTGCAACACATGGTCGTCTTTGAAGAGTCTAAACTGAGAAGTCTTTCAAATGATGGAACAGACGCATCCAACTTCCAAAACGCGCAGAACCAAAACCAAATATTGGAACCGACAACACCGGCAAAAACCCTTCTGCCAGCAGGCAAGATAGAGTATGGGCAAATGATGTTGGAAGCAAATTCCGACATTCCAGGGCCTGTTGTTGCTATTATCGCATCAGGGCCGTTTAATGGCGGGAAACTCTTGGGAAGCTTTACTTCACAAGAAGAGTATTTGGTCATTAAATTTACAACCCTTGTGACCAAAAAAGGCACAAGCATCCCTATCAATGCGTTTGCGGTTGACCCACAAACGTCATTAACAGGCGTTGCAACCGATGTTGACCATCGCTATTTCCAAAGAATTATTTTGCCTGCTGCTGCCAAATTTGTTGAAGGTTTGGGTGAAGCCTATGCGCAAACAACAACATCAACATCGCAAAGCACAACAACAACAACGACAACAACCGAAGACATGGACACCAAGCAAGAATTCGGCAAAGGTGTATCTGAAGCTGCCAAACAAGTTGGCGAAGTTCTATCGGAAGACGGAAAAAATACAAAACCTTTGGTTCGTGTCGCTGCTGGAACTCCCGTTGGTGTTTTGTTCATGACGTCAATTACTGATCAAACTGTTCTGAAGGCACGGAACGGTTCTGATCAGAACAGCCAAACCAATCAGAATGGTCAAACTGGGGTACAACAAACAAATCAAAATACCAATACAATGACCCCTTACCAACAACTCCAAATGGGATTGCAGAATCAACAATTTATGCAACAAGGTTATTTTCCAGGAACACAACTCCAACAAAATAATCAACCAACCTTGCAACCAGATGGTACTTATTCAACCCAACCAACGGGCCAATAGCTTACTAAAAACAATTCAGACTTATCGGGAAACCAAATCATGGCCGCACATAACAACGACGATCAAAACCTGTACGACAACCAGTATCCAGAGGATTATGCAGACGAATCTTTGGAACATGGTGATACAGAACCAGACTATGTAGATGATGCGATAGATACAGAATGGGCTGATGACATCACCGATGAAGACATGGGCGATGAAGAGGATTCTTTGGCCCCTGCACCGAAAAAGAAAAAATCTTCCCTCACAACAATCATCATTATCATTGCCGCCATCATTGGTGTACTTGGATTTATGGCGATAAAAGGCGGAAATAATACAAACGATGGAACCGCTTTACAAAATCAACCAGCCGCAATTCAAAATGATTTGGTTGCGTTGAAAGATGACGGGACAATAGCCCCCACAGCAGCGCCACAACCCGCACCAACAGCTGACACAGCGGCACCACAAACAGATGCAACAGAACCACAAGGTTTGATGGATAATCCTGCCGTTTTGAATCAGGAAAATGCGACACCACCAACAGAAATTGTAACCCCACCATCTGCCGCCGCCCCCATTCCAACAATGACAGCGCCAGAAGCAGCACCTGTAGCGCCCCCTGTAGCAGCAGCCCTAACAGATACAATCACGCCAGAGGTAAAACCTGTTTCAGATTTTCCGACAGTTGAATCAATCAAGAAACCAGAAGAAAACGCCAAACTCTCAGCCCTTGAACAGCCACCACAACCCGCACCAACACCTGACGCAACAGCGCCACAAACAGATGCCAAAATTTCTGAACTGGAAAAGGGATTGGCAGATAAAGAGGCAGAACTGCAACGCCAGAAATCAGAAAACTCTGCATCTACAGCTGAGATCGAAACTCTAAAAGCAAAAATAACAGAATTAGAGGGACGACTAAGCTCTGCTGTCGCAACACCTGTGATAGCCGAAAAAGAATCAGATCAAGAAGAAGTGGCAGAGCCTCAGAAACCTGTACGCGTTGCCGAAAAAGCAAAAACCTCGCCCCAAACAACGCCCGCAGAAAAATCAGTAAAAATTGCGGCAAAAGCACCAAAAAACAATTGGTCACTTAAAAGCGCATCGCCCACTCGCGCCGTTATCTCTGACAAATCGACAGGAGATTATAAAACCATCAATATTGGTGACACTGTCACGGGGCTTGGGAAAATTATGTCCATTCGTGAAACGCCCTCTGGATGGGTTGTCAACGGAACATCCGGAACGCTCGGTGAATAAACCATTCAAAATCCCCGCCAAAACGGGGATTTTTCTAATATCTTCTCGATACTCTCTCCGAATTAATATCTTGCTAATACATTTAAGTTAAATTTGAAATATGGGTCGGATTTTAAATTGTGGCAATATTTGCTTTTTCTGCCACAATCTGCTTTAATAGTGAGTATAGAAAGTGCCGCATAAGCGGTCGGGGTGTAAGAATAATGTCAAATCGGTTTTTCTCTGCTATAAAAACCAGCCATCTGCTCGCTATACTCGGCATGGCAATCGCCATGACTCCAAAACTATCTTATGCAGGCGGTTTTGGCGGCTTTATCAACGGTGTTGGAGGCGCAATCACAGGCGCTCTCGGCGCAGCCGCAAACGCCCTGTTGGGCATGGGGCTTGGGCAAATCAATGCCGCCATCAATGCATTATTTGCCAATATTTTCGGGGTTGGATATTGCAGTGGCAGTGGCACAATCGGCGATGTTCTCTGTAATGTTATGGAATCAACGGACAGTTTCCCTGGGTTTGTAACAGCCATGGCCTATATGATGGGTCTGATTATGGCGATAACCGCTTTGTTCAAACTCAAAGACCATGTTTTAAATCCAAACCAAACCCCTCTTTCGGATGCGGTGAAACGCTTTATAGCAGGCGGTGCCCTATTCAGCCTGCCCATGGTGACAGAAGCCGTACAAAATCTGTTGACTGGTGGCAATGGGCTAGGCGCACAATTGGGTGCCTATAGTGGCAGTACAGGTGGCGGATATGGTCTGGACACAATGATGGTCGCCCTGTTCCTTGATATTTATAATCCATTGATGAATGTTATTTTTGCCTTCTCTTATCTGGCTGGTATTATCCTGACCGTTGTGGGCATTACACGCATTATCAAAACAGCGCAAGACGGGCCGCGCGGGCCAGCGAGCATGGGAACCATTATGTGCTTTATGGTGGCAGGCGTTCTGTTCTCGCTTGGAACCATTATGTCCTCGTTCACCGAGTCTTTGTTTCAAAGCACAACCATATCAACCTTTGCCATGCTTCAAACATCAACTGGAGATGCGGCTATTGATGATCATATTCTTGCCGTCATTTCAACCGTTCTCGTCTTCATGACGATTATCGGATATATTAGCTTCCTGCGCGGTTTCTTTATTTTAAAAGATGTCGCGGAGGGAAGTGGACAAGCTTCGCTCATGGCTGCTGTGACCCATATTTTTGGGGGAGCATTAGCCGTGAACTTAGGATCACTAATGAATGCCGTACAAACCACTTTAGGTTTGGACAGTCTTGGTGTAATGTTTAACTGAAACCTAGCATTGAGGAGGAAAATCATGCTGAAACTTAACAAACTGAACCGTCTTGGAGCTTACACATCCGCATCCTTGGTAACTGGCCTTATGGCTAGCCAAGAAGCAGAAGCTAACTCATTCAACAATATCGGTAGCAACATTACTGCTGGTATTAGCTCCCTTCCTGGTATGTTGACTGCGATTGCCTATATTATGGGTGTTATTTTCGCTGTTCTCGGTATCTTGAAAATTAAAGACCACGTTGAAAACCCAAGCCAAACCCAATTGAAAGATGGCGCAATCCGTCTGGCTGCTGGTGGTGCTTTGTTCACCGTGCCTCTGATTACCGAAGCAATGCAAAACCTGATTGGTACAGGTGCTGGTGTTAACCAAGCATCCACAACAATGCAAGGTATTAACAACTTCAATACTGTTAACTAATAAGCTTTCGTATTCTACAGAGAATGAAAAATATAACTCTGAATTTGGGGATTGCCCGTCAATCGGGCAATCCTCTCTCTGTTAGCACCGCAGGAAAACCTACGGTGGTGAAAGGTGTATTGACACCAGAGATCAAAAAATCTGTCTTTGAACGGGATAACCAAACCTGCCAATGCTGTGGGTTTCAGGCCGAAAAATACCAAGATATTCATTTTATTGACCAGAACCGCCAGAATGTGGCAATGGACAATCTGGCAACCACCTGTATTTTCTGTCACCAATGCTTCAATCTGGATATGGCCCATCAAATGAGATCAGGTGTTCTGATTTGGCTCCCAGAAATATCGCAAACTGATTTGCATCATATTATGCGCGCCGTCTATGTCGCCCGAATTTCGCAAGGCCCAATGGCCGAAGCCGCCCGCGCCACACTGGATACATTAATGGCCCGCCGCGAAGAAGCGCGCCGTCGTGTCCAGACCGATGACCCTTATGTCCTTTCAACTGTTTTACGAGATTTTCTGACGGGGAGATATTACGCCGACCGCACCGAAAAAATCGATGGGATCAGGCTCCTGCCACTGGATAGACGGTTGATTCGTGAAACAGATCTGGAATTCAACCAATTCCCGCAAATTCTGGCTTATTGGCGGTCAAAAGATGGTCCTTTCGGAAACCGCGCACCAACCCTTTGGACAAACCTATACAAGAACGCATTAAAAAGCGCCCAGTAATGCTTTTTAATGCTTTTTTTCGCTGTTGACTGGTTTTCTATTTCCAAGAATCCTGTATAGTATCAAGGCGTTGTAACCCGAATGCCCGAATGCCAGAACGATTGATATATTTACATGAAATTTCTCGACAAAATTCTTTATCCATTCCAGACAGCCCTTCGCCAATCTGTCAGCAGCTTTATCAGACTGGAAACGGTGGATAATGAATTCACCCTTGCTGCGAGCGACGGTTCGCTAGTAACCTATTTAAAAATAGATGGCAGCCGCCAAATTATCGGAGAAGAAGAATATAATTTTCTGGTTGATGCCGCGACCATCAAACTGGGTGCAAAATTTGACCGCCCAGGGCACGCGATGCAAATCTATTTTTCTCGCGACCCGAATCGCATACGCCCACATTTAGATTCTCTGAACAGACCCATATTTACAACAGCAGAAAATATCGGACTGGAAATTTCAGATCTCATCGAAGAGAAAATAAAAAACCTTTCAACAATTCTCAGCCACGAAGAATCTTACTTTGTTTTATGGACGCGCCCATCCTCCATGACCAAAAGCGAATTGGAGAGAACGGGTGAAGAAAAACGCGCGCAAAACAAAAGTTGGGTCAACGCCCCCTACGGACAAAACCCGCTTGCTGGAATTGAATCGTTGCGCACCCGCCATAAAAGCTATGTATCGTCCATTCAACAATCACTGAATGAATTAGGAATTCGCGCAGAAGTTCTTGAGGCACATGATGCCCTGCGCGCAGTTCGTAACAATATGTTTCCATCACGCTCAAATGAAACTTGGCGCGCTTCACTCCCAGGCGACCCGATTCCACCACGCGCACCACTGAATCAATTTGACTTGTCAGATATTATTTGGCCGTCCCTTGCATCACAAATTTCGGTTGGCGACGCAATCTTAAAAGGCGGGCCTGTTGTTGAAATTGATGATTTAAATTGGGCGGGTGCAGACATGACCTTGGCCCCAATGGAAGTCATGCCCTTTCCCATGTTGCTCAACCGTTTGTATGAATCAAAAGTTCCATTCCGTATATCTCTAATGATTGAAGGTGGTGGAGCAGAAGCAACAGCATTTAAAACACTGGTTGCAACATTGATGAGCGTAACCAACGCCCTCAACAAACAAATTAAATACTCGCTAGAAGGCCTACAAGCCTTAGCCAGAAGCGAGCCAGTCGTCAAACTCCGCATATCTTTTGCAACATGGGCACCAAAATCGGAACCAAATCTGGTTCTCGATCGCTTGTCTGTATTAATGCAATCTGTTGAAAGCTGGGGCTATGCTCAGGTTAGCTCTGCATCAGGAGATCCGCTTGATTGCATCATGTCATCCGTCATGGGAATTCACTGCGCAGGCACTGCACCAGTTGCAATCGCACCGATGCGTGAAGTCATGAAACTTGTTCCATGGCAACGCCCATCCAGCCCGTTTGGTGCTGGCGCAATTATGCTGCGGACACCTGATGGAAAAATTTGGCCTTATCAAACCGGAACAAATCTGACAACCACATGGTTCGACCTTATTTTCGCGCAACCGGGGGCAGGTAAATCGGTTTTGATGAACACACTTAACCTCGGGACAATTCTAACTCCGGGGATGAGCAAACTGCCATTTGTGGCCATCATCGATATCGGGCCATCATCATCAGGCTTGGTATCTCTTATAAAAGAAGCTCTGCCCGCAGATCGCCAACATGAATCCGCCTATTATCGCCTGCAAATGTCGCGACAATACGCTATCAACCCATTTGATACACAACTGGGTTGCCGATATCCATTAATTGATGAACGCAGTTATCTAACAGAACTGATGGTTCTTTTGTGCACACCACCCGGACATGAAATGCCCTATGATGGGATTCCACAATTGGCGGGTCTGGTGGTTGACGAAATGTATCGCTGGCGCGATGACAACATGGCAAACGCCGAACCTCGGCCATATTTACCACGCCTTGATTCTGCAATCGACGACGCCTTACAAAAACACAATATCCATCTGCCAACCGACCCGTATTGGTGGGATGTCGTGGATCAAATGTTCGACAGAGGCCTCATTCAAGAAGCACTCATTGCACAACGCCATGCCATGCCAACATTGAATGATGCGATTACGGCCGCACGCCGCCCTCAAATCAGAACTCTGCTCGAAGAAACATCGATCGGCCACAGTTCCGAAACAGTTATCAATGCGTTTGAACGGATGGTCACATCGGCCATTCGTGATTTCCCGATTTTATCCTCTGTTACCCAATTTGATATTTCTGGCGCGCGCATCTGCTCGCTTGATTTGATGGATGTATCACCACAAGGTGATGACAGCGCCGACAGGCAAACCGCCGTGATGTATATGCTGGCGCGGCAAGCCTTGGTTCGCAGTTGGTGGATAGGGCCAGAGTCCCTGAACTTTATCCCTGAAAAATACAGAACCTATCATGAATTAAAACTTCAGGATTTGGCAGAAACACCAAAACGCCTTTGTTATGACGAGTTCCACCGAACCAGTTCATCCAAATCTGTTCGTTCCCAAGTGGTGCGTGACGTGCGTGAAGGACGGAAACGCGGGGTACAAATTGTTTTGGCGTCCCAACTTTTGGGTGACTTTGATGATGATATGGTTGATTTGGCAACGGGCGTCTGGGTCTTGGGAACCGCCGTATCCGACAAAGCTGTAGACGATGTCAAAGAACGTTTCGGTCTGAGTTCGACCGCCAGAAGCATTATTCGCTATCGCCTCACTGGGCCGCGCGCTGGTGGTGCTCCTGCACTCCTCATTCTTGGAACAAACGAAGGGCGTTACGAACAACATCTGATTAACACATTGGGTCCGATTGAGCTTTGGGCATTTGCAACATCAGTTGAAGATGTGATTATCCGCAACCGCCTTTACGCAAAATTTGGGGCAGGACGCGCCCGTCAAATGCTGGCCATTTCTTTCCCTGGGGGAAGTGCGCGAAATGAATTAAAACGGCGCGTGATGATGAAATCAGAAGAAGGCGAAACCCGATCCGCCGCCATGAGTGCGGTTATCGATGAATTGCTTGAAGAATTGATTGATACCTATAACAAGCAAGCCCTGTCAGGAAAGATTTAAAAAGTCGCCATGGCACAACCGCTTAAATCTCAGAAATCAAAAAAGAAGATGATCTGGATAGGGTCAGGCCTATTGGTCGCCTTTCTGCTTCTGGCTGTTCTGTACCCCAAACAGGGAAGCGTACAATATGGAATTTGTAGGGTTTTTGTAGAACTCACCGAACCCTACCCCCAAGAAGTCCGCCCATTAAGTGTTGACGATTTTGTGTCTTTGGGGGGGCCAGTCAAAATAACCTATAAAAAAGTTGATCCTTTTGGTGTGGATGCCGTCAATACCATTGAATGCACGTTCAAACGCGATGGGGCAGGACAACCCACAACAACCCTCCAAAAGGTTGATATCAATGGGAAAGCGCGCGTTTACACAGCAGAAAGTCCTGAATACATAACAAAATTCAATCAAGGTGTTCCTGCTATATTGGAAAATCTTCCTTCTCTTGACCTGCCTAACTTCTCTCTTGATAATCTCAGTGAATACAAGGACACTGACTAATAAGTTTAATTTCTGAGTCATCTGCGTACCGTTTTACAAAAAGGAATAATGATGAAACAAGAAAACCAAGAGTCCATATCCATTCATCAAAAAATGCAGAACCTGAAAAAACTGACCATGATCGGTCTGTTTGTTATTCTGGGTACAATGGCTTGTTTATCTTTCTACATTTCAATCAGCATGCAAAAAAGTATCAAGCTACGCGACGAATTGGAATCAATCAAGGCGGCAGAGTTTAGTGTCACGCAAATTGCGCTGGCTTCAATGGATATTATCGTCGATAAAGCGGATGGAAAAGTTTTACCAGAGCGGGAAAAAGAATTAGAGGATGGTTTTGCAACCATCACAACCGAGGCTCTTCCCATTATCTCGAATATCTATCAGGAAATGGAAAGCCCAGATAAATATAACTCTATTTTAGAAACCATGAATACCCTTAAAAAAAGGTCAATGGTTGACTTAAAATATGCGGTCGAAAGCCAAGCAATGGATGATGTTTTTGCAAAACTGGATGATGACATAGATGGGATGGCATCGTCTTTATCAGAGCAACTCAACAACACGGATGAAATCCTTCATGCAGAATTAACCGACGCTTTAAAAATATCACAACTAAGCTCTACGGCGCTTATCATCGGAAACATCTGTCTGTTTATTCTGGCACTCGCGGGCACTTATAAAATTATGCATTTTATTCAGAATATGATTGTAACCCCGATGGAGGAAATCACCGTCAACACCACAACGGCCATTTCAAAATCAGCACTCGCTTTACAATCAACAACAGGCAACCTGAATTCACTGATGGATAATGCGGCAGACAGAACAACAGAAGGCGCACAAAAAACTGCTATTATTGCTTCAAGCGTTGAGGGCGTTGCAGCGGCCGTCGAAGAACTCACCAGTTCAATCAGTGAAATCCGCAGGCAAGCAAATTTATCGACTGAAGTGTCGGGATTAGCGGTTCAAGAAGCCACAAACATGAGCAAAACCATCGCAAGTCTGAATATTGCCGCCCAAGGAATCGGGGAAATCACCGAGTTGATCAATAAAATTGCAGAAAGTACAAATCTGTTGGCACTCAACGCAACCATTGAAGCCGCGCGCGCAGGGGATGCAGGAAAAGGGTTTGCCGTTGTCGCAACCGAGGTTAAAAATCTGGCCGTCAAAACAGCAGAAGCCACAAATGATATTTCCCAAAAAATCAATGAAATGCAGGAAATATCAACAAAAGCCGTTGCGGTTATTGGCAACATTCAGGACACAATTTCTGATATCAATATTGCCAATTCCAATGTAATGGCATCAGTCGAACAACAATCAATTGCCGCCGAAGAAATCAACAGAACAATCAATGAAGCAACTGTTGGCCTAAAAGGAACGAGCGAGATGATCGCTGGAATTGATAAAACAATCCAAGATACAAAAGAAGAAACAAAAATATTGGTTTCAGCCAATCAGAACCTGTCGGAAGAATCGGCAATCATGCTAAAGAAAACAAAAATATTGATTCATGGCGAATCGTAATATTCTGGGAACCTATTGCAACTGGTTTTTGAACCACGTCACTTGTCGTTTGGCATAGTGGCGTGTTTCATTTTTGGCCAAGGTTATCGCCGTATCAATATCCATCTCGCCCCGCACATGGGCTTGCAAATACTCAAACCCCAATGCATGGGTAAGTGCGCAATCAAATGGGACTTTCCCCGCCAGAATTTTGTCATCAAAATCCCGCACTTGTTGAACTGCACCACCATCAATCATCGCATCAAACCGGTCATTACATCGTGCATATAAAACATCACGATCTGGCATGATAATTTCTGTTTTAAAGTTTAAATCATTCCGCACATCAACAGGCGGAAGACTTTGCCAATATGACATTGGCTTTCCTGTATGGGCAAAAACCTCATAGGCCCGCACCAACCTTTGCCGATTTTGTGGATCAATCTTCTCTGCAATAACAGGGTCAATCTCTTTCAACTGAAGAAAGAACGCCTCTATCCCAATAGAGTCCATAAGGTCATCAGCCAAAACACGAACTTCATTGGGAATATCAGGAATAGGGGATAAACCCGTCATCAATGTTTTAATATAAAACCCTGTGCCGCCGACAATAATCGGCACATATCCGTTCCCCAGCGCCGCGTCAATCTCACAGAGCGCCATCTTTCGCCAATCAATTGCAGATAAAACTTCCTGTGGCGGTAAAACACCATACAAACGATGCGGGACATCTTTCATTTCATCAACAGACGGTGTGGCCGTTAGAATGGATAACCCATCATAAATTTGCAATGAATCCGCATTGATAATCACCCCACCAATTTCTTTGGCAAGGGTCAAAGCACGGGCCGACTTACCACTGGCAGTCGGCCCCGCAATAATATGGACATCAGAGATTCCCACGATTATTTTTTATCTTCTTTCTTCTCGCTGGTCTTGGAAAACTTAACAGCAACAAAGCGAACATCGCCCTGCCCCTGCGCATCAACCAACATCAGAACAGATTGTTTTCCTGCAGCTTTTGCATTATCAACAACAGCCTTAGCAGATGCTGTATCCTTAACAGGTTCCTGATTAATTTCAAGAATGACATCCCCTGCGGTCAGGCTCTTTAATGCGGCATCCGATGATGTCTTTACATTGGTGACAACGATTCCGTTTACATCCTCAGGAATATTATAGGTTTCGCGTAACAACGGGGAAATATTAGATACCGTTACATCCAATCCAGATAAATCGGTTCCCTTTACAGGTTTTCCGTCTTTCTCGGCATCAGCTTTCTCGATAATACCATCAGCCTCAGCCTTTTCTAATTCACCCACCTTAACCGATGTCGTTATAATTTTTCCATCGCGGATCAATTTCAACGCAGCGTCTTTCCCGATCGGTGTTTCGGCAACGATACGCGGCAACTGACGCATCGCATCCAATGTTTGACCATTGAATTCGATAATCACATCTCCTGCCTTTATATCTGCTTTCTCGGCTGGCCCACCTGGGGTAACACTGGCCACCAAAGCACCATGAACATTTTTCAAACCCAACCCATCGGCGATTTCATCGGTCACAGTCTGGATTTTAACGCCCAACCATCCGCGACGTGTTTTGCCAAATTCGGCAAGCTGCATCACAACAGGTTTCGCCAGATTGGACGGAACAGCAAACCCAATACCGACAGACCCACCCGACGGAGAGTAAATCGCAGTATTAATACCGATAACTTCTCCACGCAGATTGAACATTGGCCCACCTGAATTTCCACGATTGATCGAAGCATCCGTCTGAATGAAATCATCATATGGCCCCGCATTAATATCGCGTTTTCTGGCAGAAATAATACCTTGCGTAACGGTTCCGCCCAAGCCAAAGGGATTCCCAATCGCCAACACCCAATCACCAACGCGCATTCCGTCACTATTGCCGAAATCAACCTCGGTCAGTTTGTGACCATTTGCCTTCACCTTCAAAACAGCCAAATCAGTCTTTTCATCTTTACCAATGATATCGGCCTCAAGAATTGTATTATCAGATAAAGTCACGCGCACTTCATCCGCGTCCTTGATAACGTGGTTATTGGTCACAACCAATCCTTTGGCACCATCAATGATAAAGCCAGACCCCAACGATGTCACAGGAAGTTCGGATTCAGACCCATTTCCGCCCATACCACCGCCATTCTGACGATTCATAAAGTCTTTAAAGAAATCTTCAAATGGGGACCCAGGGGGAAATTGGGGCATATCCTGCAACCCTTCTGGTTGTTGTGCCTGAACCACCTTCTGGGTTGAGGAAATATTGACAACGGCAGGGGATAATTTCTCAGCCAAATCAGCAAAACTGAGCGGTGCGCCAGACGGAGGAACAATCACCCGCGTTTCTTTATCTTTATCCCCGAAAAATCCAGCCTGCGCCGACACAGGAGCACATAAAGACACGATACATAACGCCAAACCAACTTGCTTCATTTTTACCTCATGAAACTTATTTAAAGAAACTTTATAAAATGTAGGAAGAAGATACCACAAGGTCAACTCCCCACCGACTTAATTTATTGAATGAAATAAGACCGCAAAATCTCGGTATATGTTTCCGTCAAAACTTCTATATCCCTCACATCAGCGTGCTCATCTACCTTATGGATAGTGGCATTCACCAATCCATACTCCACAACAGGGCAATATTTGGCAATAAAACGGGCATCCGACGTTCCGCCCCCCGTATTGGCCTCTGGTTTTTGTCCTGAAACTTTTTCAATGGCCTTTGACACAATATCGCGGAATGGATGGTTCGCCGTTACAAAACTTTCGGCATTGCTCCAAACCGTCAAATCATATTTTGGATAAATATCATCCAGAATCTGCCGAATATGGCGTTCTAATGTTTGGGCAGACCATGCATCATTAAACCGCATATTAAATAGGGCTTCCGCGCGCGCAGGAATAATATTCGGAGCAGGATTTCCAACATCGACAGATGAAATCACAATATGACTTGGTGGAAAATCATCCGTTCCATCATCCAATTTTTCATGAACCAATCGATGAACAAGATTTGTGATATGCACAACGGGATTATCCGCACGTTCAGGATAGGCACTATGCCCCTGAATTCCACGAACCTGAATCCGTCCATTCAACGACCCACGCCGACCAACCCGCATCACCTGCCCCATTTGTGTTGGGTTTCCGGGTTCGCCAACCAAAGCAACATCAGGCAGTTGGTTTTTATCCTTCATCCATTCAATCACTTTAATGCTTCCGTTCACGGCGACAGATTCTTCATCCCCCGTCAGCAACAAACTAATTGATTCATTAAAGTCCGGATATTCCGATAGAAACCTTGAAACAGCAGCAACAAAGGCACAATTTCCACCTTTCATATCGGCCACACCGCGCCCGTACATTTTGCCATTATGAATCTCAGCGGCGAAAGGCGGATACGTCCAATCATCAACAGACCCAACAGGAACAACATCGGTATGCCCCATATAACAGAAATGGCGCCCCCCCGTTCCCAAACGGGCAAAAACATTATCGATTGCGGGTGTATCTTTATCTTCAAAACGAAGGCGATGAATCTGGAACCCCATGTCAGACAAAGGGCGTGCCATCACATCCAATGCGCCATCATCATTGGGCGTCACACTTTGACAGCGCACGGATTCTTGTGTCAATAAAACGGGGTCAATCAACTTAGTCACGAAGCAACTCATTAATACCTGTTTTGCTGCGTGTCTTTGCATCAACACGTTTGACAATAACGGCACACGCCAAGTTAACAACATCCCCCGGAATAGTTCCAGGAACAACAACCGAATAGGCAGGCACACGCCCCATAAAAACCTCACCCGTTGCGCGGTCAATAATCTTGGTCGATGCACTGAGGAACACACCCATGCTTAGCACAGACCCTTCCTCGACAATCACGCCTTCTGCAACCTCTGACCGTGCCCCGATAAAAACATTGTCTTCAATAATCACAGGCGCCGCCTGTAACGGTTCCAAGACACCACCAATACCAACACCACCAGATATGTGGCAGTTCTTACCAATCTGGGCACATGACCCGATCGTCACCCATGTATCCACCATGGTTCCTTCACCCACATACGCCCCGATATTGATAAAGGATGGCATTAAAACAACATTGGGTGAAACATAAGCCCCACGGCGGACAACAGACCCCGGAACGGCACGAAATCCAGCCGCAGAAAAATCAGCGTCCGACCAATCGGATGTTTTCAATGGCACCTTGTCCCACCACCCAAGATCGCCAGATTGAATACGCGTATTCGGATTTAGGCGGAAAGATAATAAAACGGCTTTTTTAATCCATTCATTCACTTGCCAACCACTATTCTCTTTTTGGGCAACGCGAATTTTTCCCGCATCCAATTGTGCAAGAACTTGGTTAACCGCATCGCGAACATCGCCAGTGGTATCAACAGAAATAGAGGAACGATTATCCCACGCCGTTTCAATGATTTGCTTAATTTTTTCCATAAGATAAAACCGAAAGAACTCTCATTTGTGAAAAGAATAAATATCTATAAGATACGTCCTATTATCTTTAATCTGAGGGTTACATATTGTGAAGAGCTTATTTATCTGGGGTTCCATTTTCTTTCTGCTCTCTGCGCCTTTCGCATTCGCAGCGACCGAAACAAAGACCACCACAACTCTGACCTATGACGTTTATGCGGGCGGTATTCACGCATTGGATGC
>CAZVSN010000015.1:21714-27739 GCA_964629455.1 uncultured Micavibrio sp.
CCACCACAACTCTGACCTATGACGTTTATGCGGGCGGTATTCACGCATTGGATGCCAACCTGACAATCAGTAAAACCACCACACGCTATGAAACAACTTTACAGGCCGCCACCCAAGGATTTTTAAAAAAACTGGCGAACTGGTCAGGGTCATTCTCTTCAAAAGGTTTAATATCCAACAACATAGCATCCCCCACAATCCACATATCCGCATCAACATGGAAAAACAAAACAGAATCAAAAACGTTTCAATATAACGGGCATGGGAAATTTATATCTTACAAAGTCAAAGAAGATGGAAAAGACACAACCCCAAAAGATATCGACAAATCCCTTGCCGTTGGTGCAATGGACAATCTGAGCGCCACCCTCAACCTGATGATGGCCATGCCAAAAACCAAGCTTTGTAAGGGAAACACGCTGGTTTATGATGGCGACCGCACCTATCGCCTGATTTTTGACAACACCAAATCCGAAAATCTAAAGAAATCAGGTTACAATATCTATGACGGGACAGCCATTTCCTGCAGCGTCGAAGTGAAGCCCGACAAGGGAAAATGGCGTAAAAAGCCGCGCGGATGGCTGTCTATTCAGGAACAGGGCCGCCAAAAAGGGGCTTTGCCAACAATATGGTTTGGACAATTGGCTCAACGCCCCGACATCTATGTTCCCGTGAAAATCCTTGTGAAAACGGATTACGGAGCCCTTTTCATGCATTTAACCTCAGCAAAAACAAAATAAAGCCCTCTAATTTTCTTGCAATTTTTCGCAATACTGTGTGATTTGAAGCGCAAGATTTTTCAGGCATTATGGTGAAAATATTATGAATCAATCAACGGCAAAAATGACCACCCAAGAATCGTCCCCTACAGCTCTGCACGCAAAAGACCTTGCCATTGTTATTTTGGCAGCGGGCAAGGGCACACGCATGAAATCAGACATGGCAAAGGTATTGCACCCGATTGCCGGTGTACCGATGATTAATCACATCATTCAAACTGCCGAAAAACTCAACCCTAAGAAAATCATTGTTGTTCTTGCCCCCGATATGGATGCTGTGGCAAGCGCGGTTAAACCACACACAGTAGCCATTCAGAAACAGCAATTAGGAACAGGTGATGCTGTTAAAGCGGCTATTGCCGAACTTGGCGATTTCAAGGGCGATATTCTTGTTCTGTATGGCGATGTGCCATTGGTGACACCACAAACATTACAGGCGCTGATTGCCCATCATCACAATGGACAAAATTTTGGGGCGACCGTTCTGGCAATGGTTCCACCAAACCCAACAGGATACGGGCGTATCTTCCAAAATGCCGATGGCACGTTATCACGCATTGTCGAAGAAAAAGACGCAACCGATGACGAAAAATTAGTCCGCATTGTCAATAGCGGACTGATAGTTCTTGATGGAGATGGTCTTTCAACCCATCTTGATAAACTCAGCAATAAAAATTCCCAAGGCGAATTTTATTTGGTGGACTTGCCTGCCATCATGGCAAAAGAAAGCCGCGCCACTGGCGTTATTCGCGGTGATTATTATGAATTGCGCGGTGTGAATTCCCGTGCCCAATTGGCAGAACTGGAAATGGCATGGCAAAACCACAAACGTGTTGAAATGATGGATGCTGGCGTCACCTTACTTGACCCGAACACTGTTTATTTTTCACCTGATACAACCATCGGGCGCGACACAGTTATTGGACAAAATGTTGTGTTCGGCAAAGGTGTAACCATTGAACATGGCGTTGACATCCGCGCATTCTGTCACATTGAAGGGGCAACCATTAAATCAGGCGCAGTGATAGGGCCTTTTGCCCGCTTGCGCGCAGGAAGTGAAATTTCGGAACAAGCCCATATTGGCAATTTCGTTGAAATTAAAAATTCAAAAATCGGCATGGGGGCAAAAGCCAACCACCACGGATATATCGGCGATGCCGAACTGGGCGCACATTCAAATTTTGGATGCGGTGCCATTACCGTCAATTATGATGGGAAAACAAAATCAAAAACCATCATTGGCGAACACGTCATGGTTGGGTCGAACTCATCACTTATTGCGCCAGTCACAATTGAAGACGGCGCATATATCGCCGCAGGCAGCACCATCACCCACAACGTGGAACGTGACGCGCTGACCATTGCCCGCGCGCGCCAGATAAACATTGCCGGCAAAGGCAAAGGCCGTTTCAAAAAAGATGATAAAAAGATTTAAGGAGTAAATAAATATGTGCGGAATTGTCGGGATTGTATCATCCAAAAATGTTGTACCATCATTGGTTGAAGGCTTAAAACGCCTTGAATATCGCGGATACGATTCTGCAGGAATTGCAACATTGACCAACGGAGAAATCACCCGTTGCCGCGCCAAAGGAAAACTCGTCAATCTGGAAGACAAATTAAAATCATCGCCCATGACCGGCACAATTGGCATTGGTCACACACGTTGGGCAACGCACGGCGAGCCATCGGAAAACAATGCCCACCCCCATGCAACAGAACGTGTAGCCGTCGTTCATAATGGCATCATTGAAAATTACTCGGAACTCAAAGAAGATTTGTCCAAACACCAAGTCCGCTTTGAAACCGAAACAGATACCGAGGTTATCGCCCATCTGGCTGATTATTATTTGAAACAGGGCGAGTCGCCAGAAATGGCCGCGCACAAAACATTTGACCGTCTGCGCGGCGCATACTCTGTTGTTTTAATGTTTAAAGGCGAAAATAATTTATTGGTTGCGGCCCGCCAAGGAACACCACTTGCCATCGGATACGGCGAAGGGGAAATGTTTATTGCCTCTGACTCTTACGCGCTTTCTCCGCTCACCCGCAAAATCAGCTTCCTAGAGGACGGCGACCGTGTTGTCGTCACCAACGACAATACCCGCATCATGAATGCCAAACGGAAACCCGTTGAACGCCCTATCCGCATTACTGCACAATCAGGCAACACAACAGGCAAAGGCGAATATCGCCATTTCATGTTAAAAGAAATATATGAACAACCTGCGGTCATTGCCGATACACTGAACACCTTTATCAACCCGACCACAGGGCATATCTCGCTCCCTAATGAAGTGTTAGAAGCGGCACTTCGCGCACCGCGCATTACGCTCATTGCCTGTGGTACAGCATACTACGCCTGTATGGTTGCCAAATATTGGCTTGAAACCATTGCCCGCGTCCCATGCGAGGTTGATGTGGCATCCGAATTCAGATACCGCGAAGCGCCATTGCCCGCAGATGGTCTGGCAATATTCGTATCCCAATCAGGGGAAACGCTCGACACGTTAGAGGCTCTCAGATACTGCAAACGCGAGCGCCAAATGTGCCTGTCTATCGTCAACACGATTGAAAGCACGATTGAACGCGAATCCCATCTCTGCCTTCATACATTAGCGGGCCCAGAAATTGGCGTTGCATCGACCAAAGCCTTTACCACCCAGCTTTCAACATTGGCATGCCTCGCGGTTGCGCTGGCCTCGGCCAAAGGCGTTATCAATTCGGCACAAGAAGCAGAATACGCGTACGAGCTTCGCTCTCTCCCTAAAATGGCGGCCTCTATCCTTAGCCATGACAAGGAAATTCAAGCCATTGCCAATGAATTTGCAGCAGCACGCGATGTTTTATACCTCGGACGCGGTGGATTATACCCTCTGGCATTAGAGGGCGCCTTAAAACTCAAGGAAATTTCTTATATCCATGCCGAAGGATATGCGTCAGGCGAAATGAAGCACGGCCCAATCGCATTGATTGATGAAAATGTACCTGTTGTTGTCCTTGCCCCGCATGACAAAATGTTTGAAAAGGCGGCATCGAATATTCAGGAAACAGCCGCGCGCGGTGGAAAAGTTTTATTGATTACCGATGCAGATGGCGCAGAAAAATTAAAAGATGTCTGCAAATGGATTGTCACCGTAACCGATGTTCATTCCTTTGTTGCGCCGATTCTGTATGCATTACCTGTGCAATTGCTGGCATACCATACGGCAGTCGCAAAAGGTACAGATGTTGACCAACCCCGCAACCTTGCGAAATCAGTCACCGTCGAATAATCATATTTTTTCTTGATTACGAATAGTAACAACGCGTTGCGGGAACGGAATTTCTATACCGTTCTTGTCAAACGCCATTTTCATCCGACGATTAAACTCGCGCCCCACATCCCATTGCTTAATAGGGAGCGTTTTAATACGCGCTTTGATGACCACGGCGTTATCTGCAAACCTGTCAACACCAACGATTTCAATGGGAGCGAGTATCAACCCAGAGTAATTGACATCCCCCCGCAATTCAGTATCAACGGCCTTTAAAACATTAACAACCTCATCAGTGTCCTGATGATAAGACACGGAAATTTCCATCGGATAAAAACTGAAATCCTTAGTCATATTTTGAATGGTTGTAATCTGGCTAAACGGAATGGTGTAAACAATACCCGCGAAATCACGCAACTGGATTTTACGCAGGGTAATTTTTTCAACAACACCGTTACAATCGCCCAATGTCACAACATCACCAACACGAATAATATCTTCCAAAACAATGGTAAATCCTGTCAGGAAATCTTTGACCATGCTTTGCGCGCCAAAACCAATAGCAACCCCGATAACACCCGCACCCGCAATAAACGGTGCAACATTTATGCCCAATTCCGACAACAACACCAAACCAAATAACAGCCCGAAAACCGACAAAATAATATTGCGAAAAATGGGCAACAACGTTTGAACGCGGGTTTGATTATTCTTTCCCGCCTGTTGCATAACATAAGCCAAATAAATTCCAACAGATTCCCAGATAAAGGCCGCGACAATCGCCACCAAAAGAACCGTGGCAAATGTGGACAGAAACGCACGCATTCCCGCGCTTTCAAAGATGCCTTCAATAAAAGCAATCCCCCATATTTTACCAATAGTATAAATGGTCAACCCAACAATCGCAGTTTTAAAAATCACCTGTAATGCACGCGTATAGAATGCAATGCGCGACAGACGAACCCCCAATTGATTGGAAAAAGAATCAATCGCACGAATTAATCTGAATGAAATTCTGCGAACCATCAGGAAAAGAACCATCGCAAAGAAAGCAACAACAGTACTGCCTATCACCTGATGAACGAAAGATGATGACAAGGCATTTTTGTCCAGAAAGATTTCATATTCTTTAACAACCGATGCAACCTTTCCCCTGACGCCCAATTGTTCGGTCAACGCAGGAATCATATCAATGGGCTGCGTTGTCTTTTCTTGTTGCTGCACATCTAACAACATTTTTAAATCGGCAATCAGTTTTTGACGCGCGTCATCGTTCTCCAACGTTTCGATTAATTGCGTGACATTGGCTTTATCGGGGACAACATCGGGCAACACCTGTGCAAAGACAGACCCAGAAAAAAGGGAAAGGAACAAAAAACTGGATAAAAGGGCTATTTTTTTCATTCTTCGACTATAGTTTTATAAATTTTCAAGGCAAGCCCTGAAAAAAACGAAAAATAATGGACAGACAGAAACCGACCCGATAAAAGGAATTATGACACAACCACCGCTCTCTCTTATCTGTGCTTTCGCCCGCAACCATGTGATTGGAAAAGGGAATGACCTGCCATGGCATATCCCGAATGATCTCAAGCATTTCCGTGACACAACGCGAGAAAAACCCATCATTCTGGGCCGGAAAACATACGATTCCATTATATCGCGCAACGGAAAACCCTTGCCAAACCGCACCCATTACGTTGTAACCAGCCAGAATTTAAACAATTTGCCAGAGAGTGTTTTTACATTTTCATCCTTAACCCATGCCATTGCAACAGCACGGGCAGACAATCCAGACAAAGAAATATTTATTATCGGTGGGGCAAATATCTATGCCCAATCTATCCCATTGGTTGATAAAATGTTTTTGACCACGATTGATATAGATGTCGAAGGCGGAGATGCCTTCTTTCCCGAATATAATCAAAACGATTGGGAAGAGATAGAACGACAAGATTTCAAGAGCGAAAATCCATCCTATTCATTCCT
>CAZVSN010000015.1:27839-29549 GCA_964629455.1 uncultured Micavibrio sp.
TCTTTAGGCGAAGATTGCCATTTGACATTTCCACCATCAGGGTCAAAAACATGGCATGTATTATTCGGAGGGGTTAAATAATCAGCCTGCCCACCATAATCACCAGCATCAATAAAATTAGGGTGATAAAACCGCAAATCTTTCTCTGAACACCCCTTCAAAAGTAGCTTATCCACGGCTCTTTCTACAACATGGCCATAATCTGCAATTTCTTGTGCGACTATTTTATCTTTTGCACTGAGAGTCCCGCCAGACCCCTGCGAAGCGCCGCGCGAAAACATAAACATCAATGCACCAAACAGGGCAACACCAATAAAAATATAGATGATAGCACTACCGCGCTGCGTATAATCTGATTTACTGGCCATTGGGGGTTCCTGTCATTTGTCTATTCAGAATAACATATTTCAGAAATTTGGTCTAGAACGCAAAAAATTGGCCATTCGGTCAATCGCCACATTGACCGTTTCGCTATCTGTTGCAAAACAAAGGCGCAGGTAATTGTTAAATCCATTCCCAAAGGCTGTGCCAGGGGCAAGGCTCACCCCCGCTTCATCAATCAACCGCCTGACAAAGTGATAAGAATCATCTTCGCCTTCGACTTTAAAAAACGCATAGAAAGCAGAAGAGGCTTTTACAATCGACACGCGATCAAATTCTGCCAATCTTCCTACAACCAAATCCTGATTGGATTTCCAAAGTTTTTTCTGGGTCTGGATAAAATCCTCACCATGCCGCAATGCCTGAATACCCGCATATTGGGTAAAGGTGGGTGCGCCCATATTTTCGTATAAAATGACATCACGGATTTTATCTTCGGCATCTTTGGGGCCAACCAACCACCCCAAACGCCATCCTGTCATCGCCCATGATTTTGAAAAACTATTAATCACATAAAGCCTGTCATATTCTGTTGCATAGTCCAGAAAACTGGGGGCGGCGATCACATCATGCGTGGTGCGTCCATAAACTTCATCAGCAATAACCCAGATGCCACGGGCGCGTGCAAATTCCAATATTGCTTTAATATCACCCTCTGGCATCACCCATCCTGTTGGATTATTGGGTGATACAATCATAATCACCTTTGTTGCTGGCGTAACTTTTGAAAACAATTTGTTTAAATCTAAAAACCATGTGCCATCTTTTTGTTCCATCGAAACATCCAAAAGCTTGCCGCCGACCAATTCGATACTCCCAATCAAATTTTTCCAGATGGGGGTAACGGCAACAACCTCATCACCATCTTCTAAAATAGACATCAATGCCAGATGCACCGCATTGGTTCCCGAACTGGTCACATAAATCCGACTGGTTGAAATGTTTTGACCATAAATACGGGTATGATAATCGGCGATTTCCTGCCGCAATTCATGAATCCCCAACCCGAACCCATAAAATGTTTTTCCCTGTGCCAAAGCATCAGTCACAGCATGACAAATAAAAGATGGGGTTGGTAAATTTCCTTCGCCTTGTGCCAACGAAATACAGCCCGCCTTAGATCTGCCATATCTTAATAATTCAGCCGCTTTATTTTCGACCATGTGGGAAAAACAAGAACGATATGGGGTGGCGCGATTCATAGGATGTGGTACCATTCAAACAATAAAAACTATGTCATAATATATGACACCTTCCCGAAAGAAATACAATCATGTCCCGATTTTCTCCTTTTGTCCAAGCGGCTATTTTAGCGCTCAGTGCCTATAT